>CALVQV010000083.1 GCA_944358325.1 uncultured Bacilli bacterium | reverse complement strand
CGACATCACTTTATTTTTGAATATCCCGTCATTTTATTTTTTTATCACCATAAACAAAAAGAAGGCTGTTCCATTTTTGACAGACGCATCCTCTTGTGTTCTTGTCAGATCTTTCACAGCCTTTTTTCTTTTCAGAACGGCAGTTCTTTTTTCTCAAGCCCCCGCGCTTCTTTGATTTCCTGCAATTCTTCCAGGATCGTTTTTACGCCATACTGCACATCCATTATTTCCTCATACCGTTCTGCCATTTCTTCTTCGTGTTCATTTTTCAAATATTCATATATCTTGATAAATTCTTCTGCTTCCATTTTCTTCACTTTCCCGCCATCTCTTCACGGATATCTCTGATCACCATCTCCAATACGTAGTAGTGTCCCTTGCCCATCAGTTTGTTCAGACGCGGATGCAGCTCGTAATCTCTTTCGAACAACAGATGTCCGAATCCTTTCATGTAATGCTCCACCAGATATCTCAGCTGTTCATTCGTCATCTCGTGCTTTTCATACATTTCCAGCGCTGTCTTCAGTTCCTGGATCAGGATCGCTCGCGTTGACGGATAGTAAATGATCTCGTCCATCTGTTTCATGTCAGCTCCACCTCATCATGTGCTTTCAGCACGATCTCCGCGTCGATCACCCTCGCTTCCTCGTTCGCTCCTTCGATCAGACATTTGGTCAGGATGTTGTTCATCTTCCTCAACGATCCCTGCCCGATGCTGTATACTGCTTCTATCGCTTCTTCACTGAATATCGGCACGTTCGCTCCGCTTTGTTTCAGACAATGCTCGATGTACTCTTTTGCTTCTTCCCGGCTGATCCCTTCCAGATCATAATTGATGATGATCCGCTGCCTCAGCGCATCGTGGATATGCTTCTTCAGGATCCCGTTCAGCGTGCTCTGCCCGATCAGGATCAGGATGCAGTAGTTCTTCGAATCCATATCAAAGTTCAATAACAGCTTCAGATCGTTCAGGATCTGATTGCTCAGGTATTGCGCTTCATCTACGATGATGATCGGCGTGCATTTCTTTTCTTTCGTCAGGTATCGGATCGTATCCTGGATCTGGCGGAACAGATCTACTTTCCGGAATTTCGGTTCCAGCCCTAATCCTACTGCCAGCTGCCTGTAGAACTCCAGTACCGATACCGTTGACAATTGCAGATAGACCACTTTATACAGCGATGGATTGAGCTCGTTCGCGAACGTCCTCACCGTATATGTCTTCCCGCATCCCGGCTGCCCGGTAAATACCCCTATCCCTTTGGTCTGTTTCAGATAATCCAACCTGTCCAGCACGTTCTTCATATCCCGAAAGATGTACGTCTTCTTGAATCTTGTCTCTTTCTCAAATGGCATCTGTTTCAGTCCGTAAAATAATTTGGTGTCCATCCCTCATCTTTCTCCTTTCCCGAAATCGATGTGCTGCTTGCGCCTGATCCTGCTGTTGCTCACCTTATCCACCTTCTTGACCGGTATCCTCTCTTTCTCTCCTTCCGGTACGATCCATACCAGCTGCTTGTCCTGAGGATCCACGTATACCTGTACTGTTTCCCTCATGTATTGAAAAGGAACCTCATAATATTCATTGAAGAGCTGGATCGTTGAATCCGTGCGCACCTTTCTTTCATAGGTATGGAGGAATGCCTCATCCAGCTCTTCTGCCGCGATGAACTCAAATCGCTGCGCGTCCCTGATGAACCTTTGCCGCGGCGTCATCAGCTTGCCATCCTCATCTTTCAGCGCCCTATGCGGCCTGTTGATATAATCTGATTCCAGATATCGCTGAAATGAGCTGTTGAGCTCTTCCAGCGAATGAAACTGCGACCAGTCCTCGCAACGCAGCCAATGGTTCTTGTGGCTCTTGAAGCTTACCTCTACCTTGCCCTTGGCAGCCCCATCCCTGACCGGAGTATGAACAAGTTCGATCCCCAGCCTGGCACAGATCAGCTGGAGCTGTTGATTATCGTATGCAGCGCCATTGTCTACATATAGCACTCGCGGGCGTCCATAGGTCGCGATCGCATCTCGGAGCACCTTCTGAAAATTTACACCATTGTCCTCATAAAAGATCTCATTGCCTATTGAAAATCGTGACGCGTCGTCGATGATCGAGATCAAATAGGTCTTCCTTCCCTGAAATTGATACAAATGTGTCGTATCTGCCTGCCAGCACTGATTGGCATATTGCCATTCATAGGCCTTTCGTTCCTTTCCGCGATGGATCTCTTCCAGCTTTCCGCCTGCCTTTAAGCTCCTCATATGACGGTCGATCGTTGATTGTGATATGGTGCTCTTGATCAGTCCTTTCTGGATCAATCTGGTCCGGATCATAGTGTTGGTGATGGAAGGAAACTGCTCGCGCAGATCGATCATGGCCTGTTTGGCTTCTTCACTGAGCTTCCTGCTTATGCCCGCATCTGTTCTCCTGCGGCTGATCAGTCCGTCTATTCCGTATTTTCGATATGATGAGATCCATGAGCGGAACGTCCCCGGACAATAACGTTTCTCTTCGTGCGTGATGGGATGGATGTATGTTTTTTTCGCTATTGCCCGAAAAAAGGCATTATCGGTAGGATAATCATGCGTTCCGCTCAATGCCGGTGCTATGATGCCATAGCGCCACACTGCTATCGTCCTTCTTTCTTCATGGTTCATGTGCCTTCCTCCCTGATCTCAGTGTAGCAGATGAACAGGAAGTCTTACATGTCTGTTTTATTTGAAGAAGAAAAGAAGGCTCCGCACCATATCCTGGTTCCCAAAAGAACGTGACGCACCAGCCATGGCTGATGATGTTTTCGGATGAATCCGAGCAGAAAGCGCATAAATAAAGCCTGCTGTGCATGCAGGCGATCCAGAAGTTCAAGCAGTTCAAAAGATCTACTTCGATTCATGTATTCTGTGGCCATCCTGGAAAGAAAAGCAGAACTTCTGAACTTTTCTATCCATGAAGAAAGGCGTGATCTGGTGATCCCCAGATCATTTGCGGTGGAAGCCTTGTTATACCGGTGCTTTCCATGATAAAAAGCATATAAGGCCTCCAGGATGAAGGAATACGAATAAGTAGAAAAAGGGCATATCTCTTTGATCAGGACAGCGTGATGATGAGCGCAGGATGCGCATTTGACGACCAAAATGGATAAACGCGCCGGATCATCGATATCCTCCGCAGAACAGATCAGGAAGCGGTCATAATGGTCATATCTGCACAGACAGCCGACAGCTGAACAAGAAGGGCACGGGATAGAAGAAAGATCCAGCGAACGTTCCCATTCAGCGTAAGCATCTTGAATAGTTGAAGCTTTATTGAAATTCTTCTTGTCATTTTCACTAAATTCAATTATCATAAAATTGTCTTTTGTGACAGGGGAAGAGAGCGTGGTCGGAAGCTGTGGCTCTCTTCCTTTTATATTTGATCTAATCGTCACGATACCCTTTCTTCTGAGCAATTGGCTCTTCAATATAATAATGCCATAATATCTGTACAAAACAAAGTGACGCATACACAATAAAATTATTTTTTCAGTTTCTCGTTGTCTGTTCATTTTAACGTGATGTTTTTCTGGCTTTTTCTTTCAGTTTAATGTGCTGTTCTACAGAGTTGGATAAAGGTG
>CALVQV010000082.1 GCA_944358325.1 uncultured Bacilli bacterium | reverse complement strand
ATTTATTCGTATCTGATTTAATATTTCAAAAAAATATAGATGGAATAAAAAATGTAAATATTATTGATTTTATTTATAATAAACAAGATTTATAGCGCATATGTGTAAAAATAAAAGGAGAGTTTTATGAATTTAGATACATTAAATGATAGACAAAAAGAAGCTGTAAATATAACTGAAGGTCCTTTATTAGTATTAGCTGGAGCAGGTTCTGGTAAAACAAAGGTATTAACTACTAAAGTAGCTAAATTAATATTAGATAATAATGTTGATCCATCTAATATTTTAGCTATCACTTTTACTAATAAAGCAGCTAAAGAAATGAAAGAAAGAATTTTAAATATGGTTGGTATGATAGGATATCAAATTCAAATATCAACTTTTCATTCCTTTGGACTAAGTATATTAAAAAAGCATTATGATAAATTAAAATTGAGTAAAAATTTTACTATTTTAGATAGTGATGATAGTAGTATTTTAATTAAAAATATTTTAAAAGATATAAATTCTGATGAAAACTATAAAGCAATAAAAAATATCATAAGTAATAATAAAAATGCTTTAATTGATAGTTATGAATTTGAAAGATTTGTAGCTAATGATTATGATGAATTAGTTTTAGATATTTATAGAAAATATGAAAATAGATTAATTAAAAATAATAGTGTTGATTTTGATGATTTATTAATGTTACCAATAGTTTTATTTAGAAAATATCCAGAAGTATTAAAAGAATATCAAGAACAATATAAATATATTTTAATTGATGAATATCAGGATACTAATGAAGCTCAATATTTATTAACTAAAATGATAAGTGCGAAATATAAAAATATTTGTGTTGTAGGGGATGATAGTCAATCTATTTATTCATGGCGAGGCTCTAATTATAAAAATATATTAAATTTTGAAAAAGATTATCCAAATTGTAAAACAGTTTATCTAGAACAAAATTATAGATCAACTAAAACAATTATTAATGCTTCAAATGATTTAATCAAAAATAATGTTAATCGTAAAGATAAAAATTTATGGACTGATAATGAAGAAGGATTAAAAATTGAATATAAAAGAGCTACTGATGAAAAAGACGAAGCTTTTTATGTTGTTAGTGAAATTAATAAATTATTAGATAATGGTTCTAAACTAAGTGATATAGCAATTCTTTATAGAACAAATGCGCAATCACGTAATTTAGAAGATGAATTATTATTAAATAATATTCCTTATAAAGTAGTAGGTAGTGTATATTTTTATAATCGTAAAGAAATTAAAGATTTAATGGCTTATTTAAAGTTAATTTATAATAAAGATGATGATGTTAGTTTAACTAGAATAATTAATGTTCCAAGAAGAAAAATTGGTAAAGTTACAATTGATAAATTAATAAAAAAAGCAAATGATTTAAATTGTTCAATGTATGATGCGATTGATTCTGGCAAAGAATTAGAGTTTAAGAATATTATTTCTTATTTAAGAGAAAATAAAGATAACTATACTTTAACTAAATTTATAGATTTGATATTAGAGAAAACAGGTATTATTAAAGAATTAGAAGAAGAAAATACAATTGAAGCTCAAACTAGAATAGAAAACTTAAATGAATTTAAATCTATTGCTTATCAATTTGAAGAAAATTATGGTATAATTAGTTTAGAAGATTTCTTAAATGAAATAAGTTTAGTTGCTGATATAACAGAATATAAAGATAATGAAAGTGTAACATTAATGACAATTCATTCTGCTAAAGGATTAGAATTTGATAATGTATTTATTGTTGGATTAGAAGAGAGTATATTTCCTCATTTTAATTCATTTGAAAGTAACGATCAAATGGAAGAGGAAAGAAGATTATGTTATGTAGCAATTACAAGAGCTAAAAAAAGATTATGGCTAGTAAATGCTTTATCTCGTACTATATATGGTAATAGAGTAAGTAATAAAGAAAGTAGATTCATTAAAGAAATTGATTCAAAATATTTTAATACTACTCAAAATAATATTAAAGTAAATAATGTTGATGAAAGCGTAGAATATAGTATAGGAGAACATATTTACTTTGATATGTATGGAGAAGGTGTTATAGTTGGTATAAAAGATAAAATATTAACTGTAGCATTTAAACATCCATATGGTATTAAAATGTTAATAAAAGGTCATAAAAAAATAAGGAAGGTGTAAATATGTGGACAAACTTATGGAATAATATTAATAATTGGTTTGTTGAAATTACTAAAAATGTAAAAGGATTTTTTTTAGAAAATAGTCGTAATCCATTTTTATGGGTAGGAATTATAATAATAGGTTTATTAATATTTGAATGGGTTTATAAATCTTTACATCGTGATTAGGAGGAATTTATTATGGATTTAAAAAAATTATACGAAAGTATTGACCAATATGTATCTAAAGAAGTTATTTTAGAAGGATGGATTAGAAATCATAGAAAACAAAAAGAATTTGGTTTCATTGATTTTTATGATGGAACTTGTTTTAAAAGTATTCAAATTGTTTATGATAACAAATTATCTAATTTTGATTTTATATCTAAATTAAGAGTTGGATGTGCAATTAAAGTAATAGGTACTTTATCTAAATCTTTAGGATCTGGTCAAGATTATGAAGTAGTAGCTAAGGATGTTATTTTATTAGGTGATTGTCCAGAAGATTATCCAATTCAACCAAAAAGACATACTAGAGAATTTTTAAGAGAAGTGGCTTATTTAAGACCACGTACTAATTTATTTCAAGCAGTATTTAGAGTAAGAAGTGTTGCTGCATATGCTATTCATAATTATTTTCAACAAAATGGTTATGTATATTTTCATGCTCCATTAATT
>CALVQV010000081.1 GCA_944358325.1 uncultured Bacilli bacterium | reverse complement strand
TATCCGGGGGATACTGGGTGATTTGGGTTAAAAACAAGATGATACCAAAAAAAGAGCTGGCATCCATTATTGAACTGACAGGAGAGCTTCCGGGACCAGGGGAGGCGTTTGAAGCGTCAAAGTCGGGAAATCAGTACGAATTGCCGTGGCGGGAACAATATGCAGCAATGAAAAATGCCCGGGAATGTGATGAAGAGATGGAGGTTACACCGCTGACACTGAAATATTATTCGGGGCAGCAGGCGCGAATTTTACAGAACCGGAATAACGGAACAATCGTACTCATTAATGAACGGTTTATCGACATGATTGATAACACGGCTGTGGAGTACAGCAAAGGGGAAAGTCAGTCGGAGGGTCCCATGATTTCAGGCAGAATCCAGGGTGTATTCTGGAGAAATAATATTATGGCATTGAATGTATATCCCCGGACAGATGATGAAAACAAAAAGCTGATCGGCTTCCTGGAAACATTTGACATTATGGACAGGACGGAGGGAATGAACAGTGAGTATCGATTATTCGGACATGGCATTTCCGAAGCCGGAGAGAAAAAAGAAGAGAAAGAAGCATAAAAGGAGTATTTTATACACTCAGAAAG
Organism: uncultured Bacilli bacterium; assembly: GCA_944358325.1. Lineage (GTDB taxonomy): Bacteria > Bacillota_I > Bacilli_A > RF39 > UBA660 > CALVXF01. The sequence goes on along the minus strand of CALVQV010000081.1, from coordinate 3,413 downwards.
GAATCTGCTATCTCTGCGCACACTTAAATGGCGATTACCGGCAGCAGTACACAGAAGAACATCATATCCTTTATGGATCCGGCCGGAGAGAAATCTCAGAAGCCGAAGGACTGAAGGTGAATCTCTGCCCGGATCATCACAGAAACGGGCAGCAGGCGGTCCATAACAGCCGAGAAACCCGGGAACTGCTCTGCAGGATCGCACAGGAAGAGTACGAACAGACCCATACCCGCGCACAGTGGATGCGAATTGCGGGGAAAAATTATTTATAGGCACCTCTGCCGAATGGCAATGGTACATACAGTATGTCACGCGCAACCAGTAAATACAGAGTGTCCCGCCGTTTTCGGACGGCGGGAGAAAGGAGAAGAAATGGAATATTCGGAAATCTATGCAGTTGATTTTGATAAAACATTAAATTTGGCAGAAAAATATCCGGATCTCGGGCAGCCAAATATTGAACTGATAGAGATATTAAAGGATCGGAGGGCAGCAGGAGACAAGATTATCCTCTGGACTTGCCGGGAAGGAGAACTTCTGAATCAGGCAGTGGAATACTGCAAAAAATATGGTCTGGAATTTGATGCTGTCAATGATAATCTTCCGGAAAATATAGAATTTTTCGGAAATAATTGCCGGAAGGTCTGGGCGCATCACTACGTAGATGACAGGAACTGGACGCCGGAGGGTTTGTGTGGATCGGTAAGGATAAAAAAGGGGATACAGAAGCTGATTTGTGGAATTGATACAAGTTCCGGAAAAGATGCGACAGGATGGCATTACGCCGGAGAGGAAAAACCGGATGCTTGAAGGAGATGAATTAGAAAAAAGAGCAGGAGAAATACGCAGCTTATACACAGATCTTCCGGATTATTGCAAATATCCAGACTGCTTTCACTGTCCATATTCTGATTGCGGATGGACAAAAGCGGGAAATGAAGACGCAATGCAGGAAGTGATCAGAGGGTTGGCGAGGAGGGCATGAAGTGGACGAAAAGAAAGAGATTATCGACAGGATCAACAGAATTTCCGGAAAGTACTCAGCTTACGAGGTGTTTACCGACTGGATCAGGTGCTGCGCAATTGCTACAAGTAATGCTGTGGATATTTTTCACGGGAAGGTGTGGAAAGACAGGGAAAAACAATATATAGATACAATAAGCCGCTATACCAGAGAAGAAGTGCGTCTGTTTTCGGAAATGCTTGCATTGCTGGCAATGGCATTAGAAAAAAATATGGAGGACGTACTTGGAGATATCTACATGACGTCAGGAATGGGCAGCAAGGCATCCGGACAGTTCTTTACGCCGTTTCACTTGAGCGAACTCACTGCAGAATGTTCTTTGTGCGCCATGGACAAGAATGGAAAATACCGCATCAATGAGCCATCATGCGGGGGCGGGGGAATGATTATAGCAGCCGCGAAAGTTTTAAAGGCGAAGGGAGTAGATTATCAGAGAAAAATGGATGTTGTAGCGCAGGATCTGGATTGGAAAGGTGTGTATATGTGCTACCTGCAGTTAAGCCTGTTGGGAATACCTGCAGTATGCGTGCAGGGCGATACATTAGCAGAACCGTATATTCCGGGATATCCACGCGAGAGAGTCATGTATACACCCGCGAAGATGGGAGTGCTGATATGAAATCGGAACTGATAAATAAAATCATACAGATGCTGATAAAAGACGGGTGTTACCGCCAGGAAATGCAAGCGGAACTTGAGATTATATTATCAGAGTATGAAGTGGATAAGAGACATACGGAAGTCATGGTGATCAATGAAGATGAAAACCAGATGCTGATCCGGAAATTTATCACCGCGAAGATCGTAAAAGGATTAAGCGACCGGTCTTTGGAGTATTACAAGAATACAATAGACCAGTTCTTAAGCAGGGTACAGAAGAACGTGGCGGATGTGACGGCGGACGATATCAGGCTGTACATAGCACTACGCAGGAAACGGGACGGAGTGACGGACACAACAGCTGGGAATGAACTGAGAAATCTGAGATCGTTTTATAATTGGCTATACACAGAAGAGCTTATTGCAAGTAATCCAATATCAAAAGTAGAACCGATAAAACAGGCGAAAACAAAGAAGGAAGCGTTTTCAGAATATGAGGTCGAATTGATCCGGAATGAATGCAGGACATCCCGTGAGACTGCAATGGTAGAGATACTACTGTCAACTGGATGCCGGGTGAATGAACTCGCGCACATTAAGAGAGCAGATATAAAAGGGGATTCCGTTCTGGTGCACGGGAAGGGAAATAAAGACAGGCTTGTGTACCTGAACGCAAAAGCTCATATAGCACTTGAGCGCTATATGAGCGAGCGGAAGGACAAGAGCGATTATATATTTCCAAAATGCCTGGCAACTTTGCTGGACGGAAAGATTAATTCGGTAAAAGGAGATTGGTATAAAGAACCGGATCTGGTCGCAAATGAGCCGAGTGACACGGGAAATATAGAGACGACGGTCAGACGGATAGGGAGACGTGCGGGCGTAAAAAATACACACCCTCACAGGTTCCGCAGGACCTGCGCTACGTTTGCGCTGCGACGGGGAATGCCGATTGAACAGGTATCAAGAATGCTCGGACATGAGCAGATATCCACGACGCAGATTTATTTAGACCTGACGGAAGAAGAGCTGGAACAGGCGCACAGAAGATACGTGGTTTGACGTAAAGTTACAGAACAAACGAAGGGAGAGCGGAGATGGATACAGAAACAATGATCCGAGAGTTGGAAAGCGTTGAAGAGAAGCATAAGGACGACGCAGTATATACAGGTCAGCTCAACATAGCAGAAATGGCGCACGATGTAAGAAAGCGACTTGAAGAACTTAAACCTTACGAGGACACCGGCCTTACCCCGCCGGAGATCATGGAGCTGAAAGAGCGTGATACGGCGAAAGCACCAGAGGTTTTTGATGGGCATTGGTATAAATGTCCGAGGTGCGGAAAGTATGCGGGAGGATTAAAGGGGAATTTTTGTCACAGATGCGGACAGCGGTTGAATAAGGAGGACTGACATGCAGGAATTAGAGATTCTGGAAGAGATTATAGAGCAGTTAAAGGCAGAAGGATGCATTATAGATGATGTTGCAGGAAATAGGGCAGAAGAGATTATCCGCAATCACATGAATGACGGCTGGATCCCGGTGGAGGATAAATTGCCGGAAGTGTTCGGAAAATATTGGGCCACCATCCGATATGATGATGGGAGAATATCTGAACCTATCGTAGTAGATTTTCGAGGTGTTCAGGAAAAATATGTTGTCGATACATCTAATGGCAGGGAATATGAAACATGGGGAATTGATTCAGCTTTTCATGGGAGCAGAGTAATAGCATGGAGGGAATATTATATCCAAGAGCCGTACCGACCGAAAAAGGAATCTGAAGGCA
>CALVQV010000080.1 GCA_944358325.1 uncultured Bacilli bacterium | reverse complement strand
AACTAATAATTCTCTTCATTTTATCCTCCCTCATTTGGCTTCATTATATATATGCAAGCCTTTTTATCAGGGGCGAAGACACCTCGCCTCTTAAAGCGATTATAAAAAGAAGAGCATAAAAAAGGGTGTGCTTAAAGCACACAATAGTTTAAAAATTAGCGATCAAGGATTCAATTAACCCTAAGATAGAAAATAGGATCAAAAAGACGAGGATCTGTCCAAACAAGCGAACATAAGAATTGGGGGAATCATGAAAAGGACAGCGATTTTTAATGTTTAGATAATTTCCAAAAAACAAGACCACAAAAAAGCCGATCAAAAGATTCTGAATCTTTTTATAGATGATCAATATCTTTGAGGTATCATCTGGAAAAGTTGATGATAATAAGACATAGATCATCATGATATAGCCAATAAGCGCCATGAGCTTAGGGGCGCTCTCTTTGCCTCTAAAACCCGGCAAGGCATAAGGGTGACTCTTTTCCTTTTGGACTTTTTTGGGTTTTGGCCGAGGTTTGATCAAAGCACCTTTAAAGGTGCTTATATCACGATAGCGTTTATCAGGATCGATTTGGGTGGCCTTAGCTATGACAAGATTTAAGCGCTCATCTTCTTTTGATCTTTGGTAGTTTTTATGATTGATAAGATATTTTATAAGCATGCCTAAGCCATAGATATCAGTCTTATCGCTGGATTCACCAAAGCCGTATTGTTCCGGGGCGGCATAGCCCGGCGATCCTAAAAGATGGGTATCGTGATCTAAAGTGTTTGAAAAGATGCGGGCAATATCGAAGTCAAAAAGAATGACTTGATCGCCATCATAAAAGATATTTTCTGGTTTTATATCACGATGTATGATGTGATTTTGATGAAGCTTGCTTAAAGGTTCAAAAAGCCCTTTAAAGATCTTTTCAATGTCATCATAAGTAAAGCTATGGGCATCTAAATACGCATTTAAAACCGGCAAGTTGATATATTCTTCGATCACGCAAAGCCTATCGTTTTCCTCATAGAGATCATAGATCTTGGGGGTATTTGGAAGCTCAAGCTCTAAAAGACGCATATATAAGGCGTAGTGTTCTAAAGAGACGATCCTTTTGATAAAGAGGGCATTTTTCATTTCATCAAATACTAAAGCGATCTTTTTATCTTGAGCATCTTTAAGATATTTAAGGGTTTGATACTTTTCCATTTGTTTCATATTACCACAATAATCGCTATAATATTCTTATGAAAACCAAAGATTTAGAAAACATCTTAACTAAGAATGAGGGCAATGATCTCGACAGTCTTTTAGATAAGATCGATGAGAGGGATTTTGTCTCTTATCTTAACAGCTTGATTAGGGCGAGCGCTCTTAGTAATGCTAAGATCATTTCTTTGAGTAATATCGAAAGAACCTATTATTATCAGATCCTTAATGGCACCAGGACACCAGGCAAGGATAAGGTCATAGCCTTGGCCTTGGTCTTAAAGTTAGACCTTGAAAAGACCAATCGCCTTTTAAAACTATCTAAAAACGCCTCGCTATATCCAAAGATCAAGCGCGACGCTGTGATTATATATTGCTTGGGAAATAAATATGATGTCTATAAGACCAATCTATATCTCTTAGATCATGGATACGAGGTCTTAAAATAATTTTCCTTTATAGAAAATCAAGAAAGTGCCAAAGGCCGATATAAAGATCCCAAAGACAGCGGCAAAACGAGTTAGAGGCACTAGACCATCTTTAAAAAAGATGCCGGTGATTATAGCGATGAGTATTAAAAGTAAGCCGAACACCAAAAGAATGTAACCTAATATCTTTTTATGATCGGTCTTATCAATGTTTAGTTCTTCATCACTTAATAAGTCATCAACGCTGATGTCTAAAATTTTAGCCAAAGCTTTAAGATTATAGGCATCGGGCAAAACTTGACCATTTTCCCATTTAGAGATCGTTTGGCGGGAAACACCTAACTTTTCTCTCAGCTCGTTTTGTGATAGACCCCTTCTTTGTCTTAGGGTGATGATCTTCTTTCCAATATCCATATCTTTTCCTCGCTTAAATTATACAGGGAATTAATGGGCGAAAAGAAAATATCTTGTTTAAAAGCGGTAAACATATGTTTACGAAGCATTCCTTTATCATCAGAGAAAAAATAATGATGATAAAAGTACAACATAAAATATTTCCAGAGAGGAATTTGCGCTTAAGTATCGCTGCAAGATACACTATGACAGACGAACAATTATTACTATGTAAGAGACCTTTAGAAAGCTAAGCCCAAATCAGTTATCATACCAATAATGATATTTTAAAGAGATTCTTATAAGATAATCGTCTTCATCAAATTCAAATTCAATGGTTAAAGAGGGGTCTTTATGGTCGTAATAGGTCAAGGCATTGATGATGTCATCAGTTTCATCGGGCATGCCATAAGCGTCTAAGACGTTTTTCTTAGTGCTCCAGTATAGGGTCACATCGTGGTTGACGAAAGTTTCAAGTCCTTTAAAATCAAGCCAATCGTGCGATACCTCAAAAGAGTAGACCGTGGCGCTTTGGATCGGGAGGTCTCTATTTTTTAAATTGCAGACACCGACATAGATGCGCTCGCCCTCTTTGTTTGTAAGGTATACATGCTTAAAATCGCTTTTTATAGGATCATTATCTTTGCCCAAGATGATCTTTTCGTCTTCTTCATCATAAAAATCCCAGCCCATTTCTAAAAGGGCATTCATACTCATGGGAATATCATAGATGGTATCGTGTATGAGGATCTCGTCAAAGTTTAAAT
>CALVQV010000079.1 GCA_944358325.1 uncultured Bacilli bacterium | reverse complement strand
CTTTACTAAAAAGAAATGTCAAAGAATTATCAGGCGGTCAAAGACAAAGGGTCGGGATCATCAGGGCCTTAAATCTTGATCCCGATATCATCTTTTGCGATGAACCCCTAGAAGCCCTTGATGTCCACAACAAGAAGATCGTCGTTGAGCTTTTAAAAGAACTCTCGAAAGAAAAGATCGTACTGATGGTGACGCATGATGAAAAATTGGCTAAAGAATACGCTGATGTCATCTATCTTCTTAAAGACCATAAGATTAATAAGGTCAAGGATTTGAATATCAAGCGACCTTTAAAAGATACAAAAAAGAGTGTCTTATTTGATGCGGGCAAGGTCATAAACGAAGTCTTTAAAAAGTACAACATTATTTATATGGCTGCCATGAGCCTCATCACTTTGATGTGCGTGCTACTTTTAGGTTTTAGTGAAGACCTGTTTGTGATGAAGGAGTCTTCTTATTTAAATAAAGATGTCTATTATCTAAGCACCAAAAGTGAAGAGATACTTGAAAACTATGACCTTAAAATGATCATACCCTTTAAATCGCTTGAAAGTAAGGGCAAAGAGTATAGCGCCAGCATCTATCCCCTAGATGGCGATGATCTTAAAAACGAAGGACTAGGGGTCATCATCAATGAGAACTTAGCCCAAGAAGCCGGCCTTAAAAAGGGTGATGAAGTGGGCTTAAGCTATGATATTTTCGGACAAAAGAAAAGCCTCAATGCAGAAATCATAGATGTGATCTTAGAAGATGGCACCTACATCTTTAGCGTTTACTATGATCTTGATAACTATCTGGAATACTTTAAAAACGAAGAGATCACTAGTACCTTTAATGCGTATGACTACTTTTTAAATTTTGGCAGTGTCTATGAATACCATTATCCTTATGAGGATTATGAAGATCTATCATTAAGATTAAAAAGCCTTGATAAAGATATAGAGATCACGCAACCCTTATATGATGAAAGAGCTAAGATCAAAAAAGAGGGGGCTATATATCGCCTTATCTTTGTCCTGGCTCTGGCTTTTATGGGCTTATTATGTGTTATGGGTGAAGCTATCTATCTTGGCATCTTAAATAAGAGCTTTAAAAGAATCTCGGCGATCTTTGTAAGCCTCGGGCAAGACTTAAAGATGCTTAAAAAAGCTTATACGGCCCAAAAAAGAAAGAGTGTATTTTCTTCTTTAGGGCTATCTTTGATCATAGCACTTATGTTGATCTTGATTTTAAAGCTTGGAAAGCTGACCCTTTGGTTTATGATAGCTCTTTTCACAATTTTATCTTTAGTCTATTTAATTATGAGTCTAATCTTTAAGAGGACCTTAAAAAGCAAAGAACTGGCTAAAAGCCTTAAAGATAATTAAGGAAATTCTTTTCTGATGATCTTTAAGACCTCTTTCTCATCTTGGATCGCAACCTCTAAATAGCGGGCTCTTGCTAGGATTTTTTTAACGATGGGCCCACGATACCCCAAAGCTAAGATATCGCGCCCGCCAAGGTGCGGGCGATCTTTAAATTCTTCATATATCTTTAAAGACTTTTTAGCCCAAAGGATATAATCCTCTATCATTTCATCGCTATAATAGTTTGACTTTCGCCCTTTAATATCACAAAGCGCTAATAATAAGAGGTCTTTGGGATATTTAAACTTATCTAAAAGACGAATGATCTTAGCGTCTTTGGACTTATCCTTATACATATTTAAGACGTCCATATGAAGACCAATAGCTTTTTGGACGTATTTTAAGAGGTACTTTTCGTTAGTGAATCTTTCAAGTGCCTCTTTAGCGATCGCTTGGCCTATGATCGTGTGTCTTTGATTTTGATCGATCTTGCCGATGTCATGAAAAAGGGCAGCATACATAAAATAGCGAGGCATCATAGCCAGATCTTTATACTTTGCAGCTTCTTCCACCACTAACATCACATGATCAAAGGCGTCTTCATCATGGTAGGTGGCATCTTGTCTTAGGGCGATCATTTTTTCAAGCTCAGGATAAAAAAAGGATAACTGCTTCATGTCTTTAAGGGCATAGAAATAAGAGGCGGGACTAAGTCCTAAAAGGGCTTTATCGGTCTCGGTCAAGACGCGCTCCTTGGCTAAAAAAGAGAGGTCGATCTTTTTAGATAAGTCAATCGTTTCTTTAGCGATCTTAAAATCAAGGGTCGCACTAAAGCGTGCTGCCCTTAAGACCCTTAAGGGATCTTCAGGAAAGGTCATATCATTTATATGTCGGATCTCTTTATTTTCAAGATCTTTAAGTCCATTAAAGTGATCGATGATTTCTTTAGTTAAGACGTCCATCATTAGGGCATTGATGGTAAAATCGCGCCTTAAAGAAGAGGCATAGGTGCCAATGTAGGGATCGACATCAATGCGGAAGTCATTATGTTTGACGCCGATCTTTTTTTCTTTGCGGGGAAGGGCGATATCGATGCGATGATAGCGTAAAGAGTAGATGCCAAAGCTCTTGCCTAAAAGGTCATAGTTCGTTTAATTGCTCAAGATCGCTTCAAGTTTTTCAGAGCTTAGGCCATGGACCTCGATGTCGATGTCCTTAGACTCTCTTTTAAGCAAAAGATCGCGGACATAGCCCCCGACAAGATAAGCTCGTCCCTTTTCCTTTGCGATGTCCGTAGCTATTTTTTGGATAAGTATGTTTCGATCTTTGATCTTTTCCATGATTCTATTATAAGGTCTAAAGGTCATGGTGTGCTAGAATTGTCGTATGAGTAAACTTATTTATCAAAAGACTAAAGAAACTGACATTAAAGAGCTCACTATGATCATGAAAAGAGCCTTTGATGACGACACTAAAAGACATACTGACCTTTTAGAAGACGGGCCACAGGGCTATAATGATGGCTCACTTTTAAAAAGACTTTTAGCCTTAAAAGATGGTGCGACCTTTACGATCTATTTAGATAAAAAAGCCACTAACTATATTCATTATTATATCATAGAAAGATAATGATTATAAGGCTACCGTTACTCCAATGTAATTGGTAGAATGTAGGTGAAAGGAAGTGATGTGAAATGATCATATACATGCCATCACGATATAAAAACGGCGTTCTGAATAGTTGATTCTATTCATGTTTATGTATTTTAGTTTAGCTTCAACAAATAATTAGGTTTTAAAATACATTTTCTTCAAAAAAGGAGGTGAATTAAATGAAGAAAGTTTTAGGCATTCTATTAGTTGCGACACTGGTTCTAATTTTAATCCCAGCTAGCGCGTTCGCAGAAGATATGGTTGACTGGGGCGAATATACACCAGAAGAGGTCTCCTTAATTCAGGAGCAAATAAAAAATAATCCAGAATTTGATATAAACGATGGTGAAATAGTTTCAATATCAAAGAAAAGAATATACATAAATGAAGATATTCCTGAAACAAGAGGGGCTATCGGAAATGCATATATGGATTTAACAGTATATGCTCAACGAATTACAGGATTGTCTGGATATGATACATTTAAATTACAAGGAGTGGCGGAGTGGAAAAAAACACCGGCCTACCAATTTGAAGATGCTTTAGCTGTCGCTTGGGGAGATGATTTTTCTCAGTACAACTATTCTTGTTCTACATATTATAAAGGAAAAGGATTGATGACCGGAATGGCTTCTAGAACCGATGAAACATCCGATTCCGGTGTAGCATATACTTTTCCAGCTAGATATGGACCAATGCATCCATTAGAAAAAGTCATTGTTACTGCATATGTAAGAAAGGCGAACTCAACCGGGGAGACAACAGCGGTAGCAAAATATGCGCACGCAACTATTTCTCTTGCAGCGGGGATTAGTGTTAGTATAATTGGCGCGACCATAAACTTTAGTGCCGCAGGACTATTAGATACAATGGCAAATAGTGTATATTTTAACTACTAATATGGATAACGGAAAATATAAGTGTAATGTATGTTTCAT
>CALVQV010000078.1 GCA_944358325.1 uncultured Bacilli bacterium | reverse complement strand
CCTTTCTCCAATAAGAACTCGGCAAGATACGATCCGTCCTGCCCTGTAATACCTGTAATAAGTGCTTTTTTCATTTTCAATGCAAAATTTTATTTTTTGATTATTGTTCCTTTTTTCCTTTTCCATTCCCCCCAAAGCAGTTGCGGAAGGGTGATAATAATCCATGCACAGCGGCAGAATTGCTTCTTAGGATCGCTGAAAATGCGGTAAACAAACTCCAAGTGATGCTTCACCATCCAGTTGGGGGCACGTTTCTCGTCCAACCCGCTGTAAAATTTGAAAGCTGCACCGACTGCAATCATCACTCCTTTATGTAAATAGGGCTTCAATTTGCTCATGAAGATTTCCTGTTTGGGTGCGCCGAGTGCAACCCAAATTATATCTGCTTCATCAGCATTTACCATGTCGGCAATTCCCTTGTAATCAAATTGCTCCACAGTGCGGAATGGCAGTTCGTAGAATGTCATGTCGGCAATGCGTGGATCTATTTTTTCAAGATTGGCTTTCAATGCGGCAAGTGTTTGCTGCGAGGTACCCATGAAAAACATCCGGTATTTCTTCATACCTATGATGTCCATGAATATCTGGCTGCCGCAATACTGCTCACGCTTGATACCATAAATCCATTTCAGATAAATTGGCACATAGCTGCTGTCACATATCGAAAACATACCGCCATTGACCACTTCCAAATATTCAGGATTTCTATTCGCTATATTCAAGATAACGCCATCTGCCACACATACATAAGCGGGCTTTTCTTCTTGTACTTGTGTGTCAATAGCCTGCCACACAGCATTTTTATCCATTTCGTAATGGATATTGAAATATGTTTCCATTAAATACGTTGAATTGGTAAACCGCAAATAGCCACGGTTTACATCTGATTATATAAGTGTGTTTTAATTATTCCCGAATCGATAGGTATGAGTGTTCCTCACAGTTCTTTCAATCCAATCATATACTTATACAAAGAACTTGTCACGATGCGTCCTTTCTATGTGCATTTGCTTCTCCTTTTCTGTATCGAAGCGGTTTTTTACTTTTCTTGCAGGAACACCTGCAATTATTGTATATGGTTCTGTATCTCGAGTTACGACGCTTCCTGCGGCGACAATAGTGCCGTCTGCAATATGAACACCGCTCATTATGATACAACCATATCCTATCCAAACATCCGACCCTATAATAGTTATTTCATGAATCCCCTTCCAACTATAATTTTCATCTCTGATTTGAGATGCCAACCTTATTGGAATACCTATCTGTTGATAATTGTGGTCGTAACGCCCCACAATGGCAACATTATTGGCAATCAGTACATTGTCACCAATAATACAATTAGTTTCAATTGATGAGTTGCGTCCTATATAGCAGTTGTCACCAATTTCCACTTTCTCCTTGGCCCAAATGAACACATTCCTTCCCAAATGGAAGTTTTTGCCAATCTTATATCTTCTCAAAATGACGTGTTTGTAATATAAATCACGCCATTTCTTTAACGTCTTGATTAACCTCATTTCGTTAATTTGTAAAGCAGCGTCATTATTTTGCCATAAATTCTATATCTAATACTCCAATACTTTACTGCTTGCCGATATAGCCTTGCATCGGGTTCAATTGTGTCGGGCGATGTGAAAAGCTGTTTTTCTTCTCTTTGAAAGTCAACTTTATATCGATTGTAGGCGTTGCAATGAGTGGCATCAGTTCCAAAACCTTCATTAAGAACTAATGATTTAACAGGAACGATGGCATATTTCTTCTGTTTGAACATTGAATAGTTAAAACGTATGTACCACGAATTATTGATACCATTCATATAGCCTTTCAACATACCGAACAAATCACTGCCACCTTCATTAAAAGCCTTCTGTTGTTTCTTGTCGCGAGATAGTTCAATGAAATCTGATACTTTCCAATCAACTGTTTCCCAGCGGTCTTTCCATGTCCCCCATGTCCATGACTGTGCTCTGATATGCATATATATATCATAGTCATAATCCTTTGGCGACTTTATTTTTACACCAAAACCTGAAATTTGAAAGATGCGATAATCGTGTTCGTACTTGTCGAGGAACTGGTTCATATAAGTGAGGAACGACGGAGCTACTATCAAATCGTCCTCTACCACTATCACCCTGCCATACTGTTCAATAACATCTGTAACACCCGAAATAATGGAGTTTGCTAATCCTTTATTTACTGGCGATGCGTTCACCGTCAACGACTTAAAGCCGGTGACAGCATGAGCAATTTTAATCACATCGCCAACTTTAGGCACATCATTGTCATTCCTTGGTCCATCAATGAAGATATACAGATTGGTGTCCAGAGCCAAAGAATTACGCCTCAGTGCTTCAATAGTTTCTCTGAACACCTTGGGGCGATTGAAGCCAAATACTACAACTGGTGCAAGCATATTAGTCTCGGCAGAAGATATCGCGGGTATATACTTTTTCCTTCACATCGTCAAGGACAGGGTCGTAACGGTTGGCGATGATAGCCTGGCTGCGCTGCTTGAATGCTGCCAAATCGTTTACGACCTCGCTGCCAAAGAAGGTACTGCCATCTGGTAGTGTCGGCTCGTAAATGATAACCTCTGCACCCTTGGCTTTGATACGTTTCATTACTCCTTGTATGCTCGACTGGCGGAAGTTGTCGCTGTTTGACTTCATTGTCAGGCGGTACACGCCAATGACACAACGTTTCTCATCGTTGGGATTAAAGTCGCCTCGGTTGTAGTAATCATAGTAACCCGCTTTATGAAGTACCCTGTCGGCGATAAAGTCCTTTCGGGTGCGGTTGCTCTCCACTATGGCTTGTATCAAGTTTTCGGGCACATCTGCATAGTTGGCAAGCAGTTGTTTTGTGTCCTTGGGCAGGCAATATCCACCGTAACCGAAAGAAGGATTGTTGTAATGCATGCCGATACGCGGGTCAAGGCTTACACCATCGATGATGGCCTTTGTGTCAAGACCTTTCATTTCGGCATACGTGTCTAATTCATTGAAGTAGCTCACGCGCAGGGCAAGGTAGGTATTAGCAAAGAGCTTCACTGCTTCGGCTTCGGTCAGCCCCATAAAGAGTGTTGGGATGTCTTTCTTTTCAGCTCCCTCCTGCAAAAGGGCTGCAAAAGTATGGGCAGCTTCATCCAGTCGGGCATCACCTTCGGGCCGCCCCACGATGATACGGCTCGGGTAGAGATTGTCATACAGGGCCTTGCTTTCGCGCAGGAACTCGGGAGAAAATATGATATTATCAGTGTCAAACTTTCTACGGATGCTTTCGGTGTAACCCACGGGAATGGTGCTTTTGATGACCATGATGGCTTGTGGATTCACCTCTTTCACCAATTCGATGGCTTCCTCCACATGCGATGTGTCGAAATAGTTTTTCACTGGGTCATAGTTAGTCGGCGTGGCAATAACCACGAAATCGGCATCACTGTAAGCTTTGGCTCCATCAATCGTGGCAGTTAGGTAAAGTTCCTTTTCAGCTAAGTATTTCTCGATATACTCGTCTTGAATAGGCGAAATACGCTTGTTCAGCTTATCCACCTTTTCGGGTATCACATCAACTGCTGTCACACGATGGTGCTGCGAAAGCAACGTGGCAATACTAAGGCCTACGTAGCCTGTTCCAGCTACGGCTATCTGTAAATCTTTGAAATCTTTCATAACCTTATATAGTTTATCTGTTATTCCTGTTTAGGTATTTTTTGTTTCTTTTATTCCATAACTGAGGGAATACGCACCGCAGGTAAACAGTGAAATAGTGTACAATAGCACTTGCAAAACCTCGGTGGCGAAGATTTAAATGGTATATTTCATTGGGAGGCATACCATTGGGGCGGTGCAGCATTTTCCACCGCTGCGCGAATGGGATTGTTGGGTCGCACCATTTATCAAGTGTAGGGTGTAAGTCGCATTCTCCAAGATATTCACCCACTTGAAACATTTCTATTCCCTTCTTTGCTGCCCTCATGCCATAGTCAAAATCTCCTTTACTATGCGTAAAATAGTAATCTAAGTTTCCCAACGTCATATAAACAGATTTGGGAACAAGAACTATATTCCCGTTGAAGTATCGTATCTGTTGTAGTTTGCCACAAGGTTTTGGCAATTGTCCATTCGGCAGTCGGCCACCATAAGTGGAATGTGTTTTATCCGTTGATTGTGTCACTCCGACTATAATTGCCTTACTGTTTGTTTCTATCGCTGCATTTAACAATGAAACAAGCATGAAATCATAAGCAAAAGTATCATCATTTAACCATAAATAATAATCATAATCTTTCTCTTTTGCTGCCCTCTCCCATGCCACATACATTCCTCTATTCCAAAACAGATTACCATTACCATTTATGATCATCACCTGTGGGAATTGGGTGGATACTGCCTCAGGAGTACCATCGGTACACCCATCATTGGTGAGATATACATCAAGATCATATTCATTGGGGATGGTTTGAGCAAATAGATCACTCAAACACCGCAATGTCTGTTCTTTTCTATTGAATACTGTGAGTAAGACGGCTATTGATTTCATAGTGCTAATTTTATGCATTACTATTTTCGCTCTTTTATAAACTTAGCCGGATTTCCACCCCAGATTTGATTTGGCGGAACGCTCTTAGTCACAATAAATCCTGCCGCAACTATGGAATTATCGCCTATTTCCACACTATTGCAAATGACACTATTGGCCCCAATAAAACAAGCTCTACCGATTTTAACCTTACCCGAGACGAAGGCAAATCCAGGAGCAGGTCTGTTGGTGTCTATATAATGCGTTAAGATTAAACAACCGGTAGCAACAGTTGTCCAGTTCCCAATTTCTATTAAATTAGGGTATAAGTTATCGAATTTAACTCCTTCTCCTATGAATATGCGAAGTCTTTCTTGGGGTAACTTTTCAATGTTTACCCCAATCAACTGAATTAAATTCCCACGACAATAACCTGTAAGAGGGAGTTTCATTAAAATGGAAACAACACCAATCCAAATACGCTTAATTATTTTCACTTTCATATTCACCGTTTACTATTAAGTTCTCAATTTCCTCATCACTCATGTTTCTGAAAGTGGGAGATAAACACATTCCTATCATCAGCCACAAGAAAAAGAAGTTTGTATTAAATTTTGTAAATTCTTCAACAAAGAAATAATCCCACCTGAAAATCACGAACAACCCTATGAGTTTAGTCAATACATTATTCGACTGACAGATTGCCAATCTTGATGCTTTGTAGAAAACCAGCGCATAAAGCAACACACCTATGATTCCAGAATATAACAGCGTATTCAAAACACCTACCTCTGACGCATACCTATAAGCACCAAATAGATCATTTTTGAATGCCAATGACTCATACTTTCCACATCCACCTTCACCAAACAAAAATGAATTGTGCTTATTCATAGATGTTAATGTTTCTTGATAAAGAAACGTGCGTGTATCTGCCAACATATTCTCGGTTGCTCCGGCAACACCTTCGACAACCACCTCCCTATCAATGTATGACTGCATATTGAAAATGTTGAATGAGCCTGTTACACCTAAAATGAAAAATACAATCGGCAGGACAAACAACACCTTATGCAGAGCGAAAAAAAAACGTGTGTAGTTTATAATAAATCTATATGAGAATGCGATTACCAATGCTACACATATTCTTATGGTGCTGGAACGGCCTTCAAAATATGCAGCAAAAACAACCGCAATCAGAATTAACACCATAATTTTCTGCTTTCTTGTCATGTAGGGCAAGCAGAGTATCAAGAAATACAATGGTGTCCATAGATAGGCTATCAGGTGTACCCCAATGGGCAGTAACGTCAAGAAGGCTAAGATGAAGTAAAATGGAAAAATGAAACGAAGCAGTCTCCCAATGGAATGAATATTACTGCCCAATAATGCAGATAACGGCACGAGCAAGGTCGGCATGTTAGTGAACAAAAGGAATTTCCAATCCCAATATGAACTTGCGCTTATAACACCTCTGCCTATGGCCAAGATATTCCATGCTATAAGTGATAATAGCAAATTCCTATAATCGATCAGCTCGTATTCCTGTTGACGAACCAATCTAATCATAAAAAAAATGCCAACTAATATGCACAACAGCGATATATAAGTGGAAAGAGGGAATTGGGTATAATAGAATGTTACGTCCAACCATTCTGCAACGGCCACACAACAAAAGACAGTGATTAAAATCCGGCCTTGCTTATGTACATTCTTCTCTTGATCATCGTATAACATTGGAGCCTGTTTTATTTTTTATACAGTTCTACTATTTTGCCCACATTGACATCCATATTGTAGATAGTATTAACACGTTTGTACGCATCATTTTTCAATCTCTCTGCATAACTTTTATTTGAATACAATGATAATATTGACTTGGCAAGGATATGATGGTCAGCCTCAATTAGCATGGCACACTCCTGCTGGCTATTAAAATCTCGCAATCCGGGAACATCGTATAATATTGCAGGGATTCTACATGCCATAGCCTCAATAGTCGTGATGGATATCCCTTCAAATTGGCTGGTCATAAGGTATATATCAGCTGCTATCAAGAATCTCCTTACATCATCCTTGTTGCCTAAGAAACGTATGTGGTCACTTACCCCTAAACTCTGCGCCAATTTCACTTCTTCATCCAATAACGAGCCTTCGCCTAAATGAAGATATAAGACATCTGGCTGTGCTTTAATGACTTCTGACAAGGCTTTAATTATTTCGGTGTGCTGTTTAATAAGGCTGCATCCACCCACTGAAATAAGTACCAACGTTTGATTCAATATTCCAAGTCCTTTCCTCACCATCTGTTTTTCTTCTTCTGTGGCAGGAAAAAAACGGCGGTTATTATACCAATTATTAATCAGCGTGGTGCGATTATAAAAACGATGCAATTCGTTATTATAAACGGAATTGCTTATGCTTTGGATTTTGCAACCAAAAATATGTTTGGCTGTATATCTAAGATAAATCTGATAAGGCCTAGAAAACCACCTTATAGGGAAACAATTATGACAGGTGTAAACAACCTTTATGCCTGCCCGCCACGCACAATAAGACATTCCCCACTTTAAACCTGAATCATGAACATGAATGACATCTATATGCTCACTTTTGATGAATTTTATCACATTGGCATAATACTTCCATCGTTCTAAAATACCCTTTGGATAGGGCCAATGTAACACCTTATAACCGGCTTTCTCAAAATGAATAGCATATTCACCAAGTCTGGCGGCACTGTTTACTACATATAGTTCATATCCCCGCTCTTGAAAAACAGATGCTGCACCTGCATACATTATTTCGGCACCCGAATATTTTAACTCGTGCAATACATGTAAAACCTTTTTCATATTTCAGTAAATTTACGTTCCCAAGAGACTCTTTCTTTCAATACTTTTGCCGGGTAGCCTGCAACCAAGCAACAAGTGCCGACATCTTTTGTAACCGTGGAATCCATACCTACGATAGCATTGTCGCCTATATTAACTCCTTTGAGGATAGTGACATTCTTTCCGAGCCACACATGATCACCTATTATAATCGATTTGGAAATGTTTATCTGTTCGCGTGTATCCATGTTATATATTGGGTGGGAATCAGTAGCCCATATATCTATATTGTCAGCCAACATGCATTGACTTCCTATTTTGAGATAATTGCTACTGCCCATACACACAAGCATCCCACTGCCAAGGGTTGATTTATTGCCTATGATTATTCTACACTTAGTTCCTCTCACCACTATTCTAGCATTAAATATTTTTGCACCTTCGGCAATGGTCACCATACATTCTGTACCTACTATATCTATATGCACATTTGCTATAGCAATTCGAGATTCATTTGCTGCATTAAAGTTAACGACATTGTTTGCTCCCTGAATATTCATTGTAAGATTTACAGCATCTGTATTTGAAATCGAAACATTATTATTTCTTCCATGTAATTGCACTTTGACACGCAACAAAATGGAACGACTCACAGTAATGCCAGCTTTCGCTTTCAACTGTAGCAAAAACAGCAGTGACAAAATTCTCTTGAACAGATTCTTCATAACTTCCACACCTGATTTACCAATAACAAGCACCTTCCACCTCTTTGGCATTACGAGGCTTTCCAACATCACCCGGCCTTACCCAGTATTCGTTGATTAATCTCGAATAGCTTCCTTCAGGGATTCTCCATTCTTTTACTCCATAATTAGGATCCTCCCATCGGTGTCCTATAATGCCAAATAACAGCTGCAAACTTCCTCCTAAATGGACTGCCTTTTTCCCTTGCCGTTTCACGTGAGCAGCAAGAGGGAAGCCATATGCACCACAACCTATCAAGGCTATGTCGTAGTCGTATTGGTCGATCTCATGTTTCATCCAATCAAGAGCTTGAAACCAGTCGGTGAATCCATTGGAATCACCACCAAGGCTTTGCACAGCCTGAATGGTCTGAAGATGGAATTCAGGCAATATATCCCGATTATTAAACAGTTTTTGCCGACTCTCTTGGTATTGCTTTTCTATGATAGATGCAAAAGGATGAACTACAAGCACACGTTTTCCGCGCAATGCTCTTGTCCAAGGTTCTTTTGCCCAAAATGGTTCAAGTAGTCGCAGGTGTACGAATTTTGCATGTTTTATATAGCCGGCCACAACGCTCTCATTGTATATCCAGCTGCCCAATACATCGAGCTGTTTCATGTCTTCCATCATCAAATCGCCAAAGCGCTGCATATTTTCCTCTGTAGGAGGGAAAAAGCCGCTCCACCGCTGCATTTGGTTCATGATGTTTTTATTCCACCACCATGAAGGCTGTTCTCCTTTAATGTACTTCCACATTGAGTGATGTAGAAAGTTTACGCCCAAATAATTTACAAAAGCTACAAACTCGGTGCTTCCGAAGCGTGCAATCATACACGGCTTGTCTTGAGCCAAAAAGTTGTAGATTATATCGGAAGCTTTGTCTGGGTCTTCTTCTCGTTGAAGAGGGGGAAATTGGTGGCCGCCGAAACCTTTTGAGTAAAGCTTTCGGAGCACATTCAGAGAAAAAGTGAAACACTCGTTCATGTTGGGTATTTTTTATTGTAT
Source organism: uncultured Bacilli bacterium (assembly GCA_944358325.1). Classification (GTDB taxonomy): domain Bacteria; phylum Bacillota_I; class Bacilli_A; order RF39; family UBA660; genus CALVXF01. The sequence continues at coordinate 4,057 of CALVQV010000078.1, read as the reverse complement.
CATTGTCCATTCTTCCGGATAAAAATCTGTCCCAGCCCAACTTGTTCTTGGGTATAAGACTTGCTTGTCTGGATTATCGTTCAGCCATGCCGCCCACCAACTAAATGAACTATTGGCCATAATGATGTGCTTGCAGGCTTTCATGATGAAAAAGTCATCTAGGGTAAGATTGGCGGGCGTGTATTGTACATACACAATCTTCCGTTGTGCGTTTTTGAATAATTGGCGGGCGTACTCTATGTCATCGGAAAACACGAAATAGATGATGTTGTCCATTCTTTGCTCTAAATGCTCAAAGGCGCGGTAATAATAAGAATCGTCCAGGCAAATACCTATCTTTACGTAGTCTCCACGACGTACATGCACCGCTACACTGTTGCAATCGTGGGCTTTGTTGATATATTCTTTACAGCCGGATGAAAGTTCATAGTTTGGAGTAAACATTTGCAGCAGGTCTTTCCGGCAATCTTTGAAATATTTTTCCGTCTGCCAGTATCCATACAGATAAGTATTATCTTGGATGCTGGGATAATCCAGGTCAAAATGGTAAATTTTCTTTTCTTTAAATATGGTATAACGTGAGAGCATCCATCCCCGTACAATTTTCCGGTAGAGAACTTTTAGCGGGTATAGCTTCAGCCATTCCGTGGAAAACCGTTTGTCATACTTGATGTTTAGTTTGTCAAGTTCGTAACATCTTAATTTATTTGTGTCTATGAAAGAAGTATCGAGTAGTAGCTTCGTGTTTAATCTTTGTGCTGCTGCATATCCGCAGGCATACATGAAAAGTTGGTTTCCGAAACCGTCACTTATTTTGGTGGCTATCATGTGGATTATCTTTATTCTAAATTATCTTGGTTATTACCCGATTAAAATGCAATCGGAATAGGTAATAATACTTTATAGTCAAGTTTATCAGCTTATTTTCTATAACTTGCCACTGTTTTTCAGTCAGGTCGGTTGGATACTGTGTCATAACTTTATTGTTTGGTACCTTTAAAGATTTTCCAATTGACCGACTGATTTGAGAGATGAAGATGTTTATAACATTATTCTTGAATCAATTCAAAACAGTTTCTTATAAAGTGGAACAACAAGCAAAGCGTTTAAAATATCAAGGCGTAAAGTGAAGCCATTATGCGCTATATATACGATTAAAGTATAGAATGTTGTCAATAAAATAAATTGAATAAAGCGGTAGATCTTAAACTTTATTCCGAAATACCCACTGATTAATACGAAACAGGTCACACCAATGTTGCCAATGGCATTAATTAGTTGGCATAAGAATAGATTGCCAGTACTCATTTCCGTTTTAGGTATATGCGAACACACGTGCATAAGCAGAATGAGTGATATGGCCAAGATACGTAATGCTTCAAAATTAGAAGTCCTAGTTTTGTTCATTTCTTAAAATCTATTTGCTTGATGACTTTACAGGAATTGCCAGCGGCAAATACACCTGAAGGAATGTCACGTGTAACAACACTGCCTGCCCCGATAACTGTATTACTTCCGATAGTGACACCCGGCAAAATTGTTACATTGGAAGTAACCCATACATTGTCCCCTATCGTTACGGGCTTGGCTATCACGGTACTGAAATCGGAAAAGTCATGCGTTCCGGTAAGTATCATGTTGTTGTATGAGAAAGAACAATTCCGCCCTATTGTAACTTTTCCTACTGCTCTGATATATAAATTACCTAACCCTGTATGCTCTCCTACTTCAATATTGGGAGCAGAGCAATAGAAACCCTTACTAATAGATGTGCTTAGTGGCAAATGGAATTCTTTGTATAAAGCCTGCTTCACCCATTTCACCCTGTTTAGGATAGGTGCACTGTACATTTTCAGCAATAATTTTTGTTTGAAAGTGTTTGAGGGTCTTTTGTTTCCCAATTTGTAAACTTTAACACTTAAACCCATAAAAAGTCCTTATTTTATTAATAACTTGCATTAGTATCATTCGTTCTTGCTCTGTGATGCCCCAACGAAATATGGTTAGTATATATATGGTTGCACAAATTATCGAGTTCAAAATCAACCGTAGAAAACCTTCTTCCATGAAATACACTATTAAATACGACCCCAAACATGGTAGAATAAGGGTTGACAAGATAGGGAAAAAAATGTTTTTTATATAATATTTATAAGTCATTCCACAATGAGTCTTCATATAATAGATTTTGCAGGCGGAAAGCATAATGCCAAAGATAGATATATTTACAACATACATATAAATTGGTGAATATCCATAGAAGAATAGAATGTATATCAGGGTGATAGGAAGCAGGTTAATGATACTTGTCACTTGATTAATCCGTTTGATGCGTCCTTCCGCAGAAAGCGATGTTCCAAGTGTGATGGTAGTTTGTTCGACAAGTGTACGCACCAACTGAAGCTGCGCGAAAATAACAGCCCATTGCGGTACGTTTTTCAGCCAAAGTCCAAGAAGATAAGGCATTTCTGCTATGGCCGGAATGGCAAAAACAGCAAGCATGTAGAAAGAGAACTTACTCCCTGTTGTTGTAGCTTCTAACATTCTTTCCCGATTACCAGCCCCTTCAGTTTTGGTTATAACCGGATTCAATGCTTTGAGCATATTATTGGAAAAAACCAACATGATGCCATTCAGTTGATTGGCAACACCTTGGGCTGCATTCAGAAGTGTGCCCCAAAAATGATTAAGCACAAGCCCATTCCCGTAGTTTCCTACTATGGAAGAGGCACTTCCTAAGAAACTCCATCCCGCAAACGAAGTCATCTCTTTCATCAATCCTTTATCCCAATACCTTCGGGGTGCAATCACACACTCTACATAATGTTTGTGGCAATATACCCGCATAATAGTTAAGGTAATCAAAGGGACACATGCCATAAGAATGCCGTAAACAATCAGTTTATCCTGTTTCGTGTATACACAGGCAAAGGCAACTGCAAGTTTGAGCAACGACTCTAAGATACCCACAATAGCATAATACTTCATATTCTCATGGGCATTCATGGCGGCGTCATAGGGTACGGTCATGACGGTAAACATAGTACTGACAATCAGACTGCCGTACACTACCTTAGCGGCAAACATACGCTCAGTAGGAATATTCAAGATGCCATTGAAGAAGAAGTAACCGGCTATGATAAGAACAATGCCGACAATAAAAGAAATGCCTAAGTGCAATAGAAAGCTGACATTGAAGATGCTTTTCTGCTTTTCTTTGTTACCTTCACCTTCAGAGTAGGACATAAACCGTTGGGTAGCACTCGCCATAGCTCCATTCAGAAAGCCCAGCATGGCAATGGCACCTCCTACAATATTGAAGATGCCAAAGTCTGACGCTCCCAATGAATTGAGTATAAGACGGGTGGTATATAATGAAATGAACATCGTTATACCCATCTTGGCATATAGGTACCCGGCGTTTTTAATAACTCTGTTGGCTGTGGATGACATGATTAAAAATAAGTATTTTTGTTCTTTAGGATTGAATATCAACTCCTTCTGGACAAATTTTATAGTGCAACATACTATTTAAAATTTTTACTCGATGCAAATCAGTGCCGATATATTCATACATTCTTCTACTTTTTAGGCTTTTTGTCTTTTTCTTTATTTCCTTACCGTATAAATTCATAATAGAAAATAAGTTAAGCTGAAACTTCACACCCATAGTTTTCAACCGTTTATATTCATTTTCGTCCATATACAAGTATCGCTCAGGATGTGCCAATATAGGGAAATAGCCTTTTGATTTTATACGCAGCAGGATATTATGTAACCCAATAGGGGGATTGAAATAAGAAGTTTCCACCAACAGGTACTTGCCATTTTTCCCAATCGGCAAAAGGTCGTTTTTTCCCAGCCGTTCCTCAAACAGTTGGTCCAGCATGTTTTCCGAAGCCAGATGCAGGACAACGTTTCCCTTGTAGGCTGCCTGCAATTCAGCAAACCGTTCCTTCAGGTGTTGCGTGGTATTGGGGATGTCTTCCATTATGTGGGGGGTAAGCCATACTTCTTTTACTCCTAACCGTTCGTACTCGGATAGAATTTGCAGTGC
>CALVQV010000077.1 GCA_944358325.1 uncultured Bacilli bacterium | reverse complement strand
GTGGTAAGCTATGCCTCGATGTACGGCAATGCGGCGCGGATCGCCGATTACATTGCCGCCGGTCTTGCCGACAATGGGGTGAAGTCTATTCGGGTACACGATGTCTCGAAAACCCATATCTCCTATCTGATCAACGACATCTGGCGGTATCGTGGCGTCGTATTGGGAAGCTGTGCCTATAATCTCCATATGTTCCCGTTGATGGAGAACCTGACGCGCGAGTTGTTGCACATGGGGGTTAAAAACAAATTGCTCGGCGTGTTCGGAACGTTCAGCTGGAATGGCGGCGGCGTGAAGAATCTGAAAACTTTTGCAGAAGAGATCGGATGGGAACAGGTGGCTCCGGCAGTGGAGATACATGGCCGTACGGCATCGGATAAATTGGCGGCTTGCGACGAATTAGCCGAAGCGATGGCTGTCCGGTTGCTCGGAGGGGAAAATTGCTGAGAGAAATAACCTTTGGATTGTTAAAAATATTGAAAAATAATTGTATTTTTGGGTCGTAATAAATTTGGATGACGGTCCTTGCGGCCCGAAAACTGAGAACTTAAACTTTTTTAAAAGAAACGAAAATGGATGCTATTGCAATTTTGACAGGAGGCGGCCCCGCTCCCGGAATGAATACGGTGGTGGGTAGCGTGGCTAAAACTTTTTTGAAACACGGATATCGGGTGCTCGGTTTGCACTGCGGGTACTCCGCATTGTTTACGAAAACGCCGCGTATTACGGAGATCGATTTCCTGTTGGCTGACGATATTTTCAATCGTGGCGGATCGTTCCTGACGATGAGCCGTTTCAAACCTTCGGACAAGAATTTCGAAGAGGATTTCAATCTGGAACTGTTCACCAAAAACAACATCAAACTGTTGGTGACTGTCGGAGGCGACGATACGGCTTCTACGGCCAACCGGATTGCCAAATTCCTGGCGGCTAAACACTATCCGATCGCCAATATCCACGTTCCCAAGACGATCGACAACGACCTTCCACTGCCTGCCGGATCACCTACTTTCGGTTATCAGTCGGCTAAGGATATGGGTTCGATTATCGGACGTACCGTATATACGGACGCTCGTACCAGCGGAAACTGGTTTGTCGTAGCAGCGATGGGCCGTTCGGCCGGACACCTGGCTTTCGGTATCGGAACCGCTTGCCACTATCCGATGATCGTAATTCCCGAAATGTTCAACAAGACGGAAATTACCGTAGAGAAGATCGTAAACCTCGTGGTTTCTTCGATTATCAAACGTAAGATCATGGGTATCGATTACGGAGCAGCGATGATTTCGGAAGGTGTATTCCACTCGTTGAGCGATGAGGAGATCAAGAAGTCGGGAATCCATTTCTCGTATGACGATCACGGACATCCGGAATTGGGCAAGGTGTCTAAGGCTCATATCTTCAACGAAATGCTCGAGAAAAAATTGGCAGCACTGAAAATCAAGGTTAAATCGCGTCCGGTGGAGATCGGATACGAGGTGCGCTGCCAGACTCCGGTTGCTTACGACTTGGTTTACTGCTCGTTGCTCGGTATGGGAACCTACAAGCTTTTCAGTGAGGGTAAGACTGGCTGTATGGTTTATGCCAACCCGGCAGGTGAGATCTCTCCGTTGTACCTGAAAGATCTTCAGGATCCTGAAACCGGTAAGATTCCGCCGCGTTTGGTCGACATCAATTCGGATAAGTTCACGATGGTGATCAAAAACATCTTGAACTATCTGACTCCGGCCGATTATGAGGCAGCCAAGAAATATGTGGCTGATCCTGAGGCTTACGACTTCTATAAAATTTTAGAGTGGGATAAATAATCCGCTTCGGAAGGAGATAAAGAAGAGGAGCACGATTCCGTGCTCCTCTCTTTTTGTTTTTTGTTCTGTTTCGAATTGAATTTTATCGAATCGACAAGACGTTCATTGTGTCAGTCCGGATCTTCCATCTCCTCTATTTCGGCATCCATGATTTCGTCGTTCTCTTTGATTTCGTCCTCCTCGCCAAAGAAGTCCTTGTCGTCATCTTCGATTTCACGGTCGTCGATCTTGACATCCACCTTAATCAGATAAGAGGTGTCTTCTGTCTCTAAAACGATTGCATAGAAAAAGTCTCCGGGTCCTTTGTCGATGCGGATCATGCTGTCGGTATATCCATTAGGATACTTTTTCTTCACCTCTTCACGAAGTTCTGCGCTCAGGTTTTTGTAACTGACCACAACCCGTTTCTTTTGTTTTTTGTCTGCTGAGTTAGTCATTGCTTCCCCAAAATTTTCTGCAAGTATAAATAAAATTTAGCAATCCAAACAGAAGATGTCACGAAAACGAAAATATTTTGTCGGAGCTTCGATCCGTGTCTGATCTTTGTTCGGAATCTTGAGTTTCTTTTGTTAGCTTTGTCTCTGTTTAAAACGGCACAAATTTAATACCTTTACTGAAAAACGAACAAATTATGCGTGAGAAAATCGAACATCTTCGCAAAATAATTCACTACCATAATTACAGATATTATGTATTGAACGATCCCCAGATCAGTGATTATGAGTTTGATGCTCTGTTGCGGGAACTGCAGGAGTTGGAGCGGGCACATCCCGAACTGGATGATCCCAATTCACCGACCCATCGTGTGGGCAGCGATGTGACGAATGAATTCCGTACGGTTGAGCACCGTTATCCTATGTTGTCGTTGTCGAATACCTATTCGATGGATGAGGTCAGGGAGTTCGATAGCCGGGTGCGGAAAGAGATCGGTGAGGCTGAATATGTGTGCGAATTGAAGTTCGACGGAACGGCAATCAGTTTGACCTACGAAAACGGACGGCTGTTCCGGGGGGTAACGCGCGGCGACGGGACGCGCGGCGATGATGTTACCGCCAATGTGCGGACGATCCGCAGTGTGCCTTTGCTGTTGAACGGAACGGATTATCCCTCATTTTTTGAGATTCGGGGTGAGGTGTTGATGCCCTATGAGTCGTTCGAACGGTTGAACCGCGAACGGGAGGATATTGGTGAGGCTCCTTTTGCCAATCCGCGTAACGCGGCGGCAGGATCGCTTAAACAGCAGAATTCGGCAGAAACGGCCCGCCGGGAGTTGGATTGTACGCTTTATTCGTTGGTCGGTGAAGGACTTTCGTTTGAGACACACTACGACAGTTTGTGCGCTGCCCGGGAGTGGGGTTTTAAGATCTCCGATCAAATCGGGCTTTGTCGTTCGATGGAGGAGATCGAAGCCTATATCCGTCATTGGGATCGGGCACGGCATGATTTGCCGTTTGCGACCGATGGGGTGGTGATCAAGGTAAACCGTTTTGCCGATCAGAAACGGTTGGGATATACGGCTAAAGCTCCGCGCTGGGCGGTTGCCTATAAATTTAAAGCGGAGCAGGCTTGTACGGAGTTGTTGTCGGTTGATTTTCAGGTGGGGCGAACCGGTGCGATTACTCCCGTGGCGAACCTTGCACCCGTACAGCTTGCCGGAACGGTCGTGAAGCGGGCCTCGTTGCATAATGCCGAGCAGATTGCTTTGCTCGATGTCCGGTTGGGTGACCGGGTGTATGTCGAAAAGGGCGGAGAGATCATTCCGAAGATAACGGGTGTGGATTTGTCGGCTCGGAGCCCAGAAAGCC
>CALVQV010000076.1 GCA_944358325.1 uncultured Bacilli bacterium | reverse complement strand
CATATAACTCTATACTTGTACATCTCAATAATATCTTATATAATATAACCATGTACAATGGAATGTATACCAGTTATTGCCTTCAACAGCTTATAGCTGGAATAAGATGGAAGAAAAATGCCTTTAATGGATTTTTCATAACTCTGCCTAGAGAAACAGATAGAAGAAGTAAGAAACCAGAAAGGAGACAGATTAATAATCATGACAAAGGATTCCATAATCAAAATGAGGGAGGATTTTTCAACAAGTCCTCTAAAAATAACATGTGATAATATGATCATTTTATATGATCATATGGGTTTTTATCCAGATCTTATTTGGGATGATGGGTCTGAAACTGTGATGGCATTTAGAGCAAACACATCACAGAATCAAGATTCAAGACCATTTGAGATCTTCTGTACAAATTATGATCACATTCAGTATATTGAAGCTCTTACTAATCCGACAGTTGCTAAACAATGGGTTGAAGAGAATATTACAGATGAAACTCAGAAAGAGTTAGCTAATGATCTTATTAAACAAGCTATTGGTAAGAGAAGCTATACTGGAACAACTTCTATGAAGAATGTCTATAATAAAGACTTGAAGTTATAAAATATAAGTGCTTCAACAATGTATTAAAATTTTAAGGATATCTAATTGTGATTATAATCGTATATTATAATCACGATTCAAGATATAAATTGATCAATTTATTTTCTAAAGGAGGAACTATTTATGAATGCATTCAGTAACTTTGCACAGAACCAGGGTTATCAACAGGGGCCGTTCCCTAACCCTGCCACTTACAATCAGCCATATCAGGCTGCTAATCCTACTCATCATATGACTGATCCGTTAACTGATGAGCAAAGGTCAATTCTCAAGAGTCAGTACGAGGATGCTTTTGATCTTAAGGTATCTCAGCAGGAAATTGCTTATGCAATTTGTGCTCATAAGAGAGATGACAAGTTTGATCTTGTAGCTGATGATCAGGGTAATGCTATCTGTAGAACATGTGGTGCTAAGTTTAGACCGGATGAGGTTACAGAAGAGTATGTTCAAAATGCTACAGAGCAGATTTTGAATGTTCTCCAGACTATCAAGATGCTTGGGGTGGATCTTAATGTTGATGTATTCCGTCAGTATTTTGCTATGATCCCGTACATTCAGAGAATTCCTAAATTGTACAAAGTGGTATTAGGATCATTCGAGAAGTATAACAATAACTTCAATCCAGCTCAGCAGTATTATGCTGGTCCTAATGTAAATACTATGTTCAATTATATGATGAATCCAGCTATGCCTATGGGTGGCGGATATCCTCCGTACCCCCAGCAGTATCCTAACTATGGACAGCCGGCAACACCATTCATGAACCAGCAGGCTCAGATGGTATATCCTGGACAGACTCCGTTCTACGCCCAGCCCAATCCTCAGTATGGGCAGCAAATGCCCCCTCAGGGAGCACCGATGAATAATCCTCAGCAGCCTGTAGCTAATCAGCCTCAGGTAGGATCAGCTGAGAACAGCGATGCAAGCGTAAAACAGAAGGTACAGCTGTAATAAAAGACTTGAGGTAGAAGGTTAATCCTTCTACCTCATTTTTCTTTTTTACATTATCGCTTAACTACTGAGTAAGACTTTATAAGGAGGAGTAATATCAATGGCTACTAGAGTTGAATTAACTCCAGAGATGATTCAAAATATTGAACAATATGGAGATCAAATAATTACCTTAGACAATTTTGTTAAAGTTGTTAGACAGAACCCTGGCTATCAGTTAGGTAGTATAGGAAATAAAGGGGTACAGAATGCGGCCAGAGAGGTATGGCAAAATTCGTTTGATGAAATGGATAAAGCTTCCTCTCCGTGTACTTGGGTAAAAATAACTTTTGATGAAAGAACTTGTGGGTTCACTACCGAGGATAATGGTAGAGGTATACCTTTCGGAGATATGCTTAGAGTATTCTCAGATCCAAATACTTCATCTAACTATGTAAAGAAGCCCGGCGAGTATTCATCTGGATTACATGGTGTTGGTGCTAAAGTGACTAATGCTGTGTCTCATGTATTTACAGTAGAGTCTTATAGATATAATGGAGAGGCGAGAAGAATAGAATTCTATGAGGGATATCCTTGGAAAAAAGGAGAAGTAAAGATTCCTAATAAAGAGAAAAAGAATGGAACTAAAATATATTTTGAACCTTCTGTAGAAGCATTAGGAGAAATTAGTATTACATGGAGAGATGTATATAAGTGGTTGCAAACTATAGCTCCATTGAATAATGTAGGAGATATAGTATATTTCACTGCTATAGATAAAAAAGGTAAAATATATGAAGAAAAGATCATTAATCAAGATGGAATATTTACTTATCTTATAAGAGATACAGAATCCCCTTTGATAGCTCCTATCGAATTTCATAAAGATAACGGAACTATGAAAGTAGATTGTGCGTTTACGTGGGATACATCTGAAACATCTACTGATCATATTATAGCGTTTGCTTGCAAATGCCCTACTATATTTGGTACTCATATATCTGGGTTTGAAGATGGGTTATGCGCATTCTTTGCCAATTATATGAATAAAATATATCTTGCATCTCAAAAGAAGAGTAAACTTACAGTAACAAAGAATGATATTAAATGTGGATTAAAAGCTGTAGTATCCGCATTCCATATCAAACCAATATTCGACGGACAATCTAAAGAGAAGTTTACTAACACAGAGATGGAACCTTTTATGAAAGATACTATCAATGAAATGATGGATATTTGGACAAGAAATAATCCTAAAGATCTTGCTACTATATGCAAATATTTCAAAGATGTAGCAGAGATGAGATTGTCTACAGATAAACAGAGGATTAGGCTTACTGATAAATATAATAAATCTAAACTTACTGGATTGCCAAGCAAATATGTAGCTCCTAAGAATAGAAAAGGTGGAGAATTCTTTATAACAGAGGGAGATTCAGCTGCTTCTCTTATAAAGAATCACAGATTAAATGACAGTCAAGGATATTTTCCCATTAGAGGAAAAATATTAAATGCTTTTAGAACTCCTAGAGATAAATTCTTAGCTAATCCAGAAGTGGCTGGTATTATTCAGATTATCGGTGGTGGATATGGTAGAAATTTTGATATATCCAAAGTAAAATGGGATAAGATTATATTCTGTACAGATGCCGATCCTGACGGTAATCATATCAAAGCTTTATTATTAAGATTCTTTATCCTATATATGCCTCAATTGATTGAAGCTGGTAAAGTATATGCGGCTTTACCTCCATTATATGGAATAAAGTTAGGTAAGAACAAATATATCTATCTTAAAGATAGAATGGATTATATTAAATACATCCAAAAAGATTTCTCCAAGAATAATAAAGTTACTACGTTAGACAACAAAGCATTATCGTCAAGAGAATTATCTAATATCTTATATAAGAATATAGATTATGAAGAGGAATTAACCAGAATAGCAGATAATCATGCTATTGACCCTCTACTGTTAGAATCTATTCTTATATTGATATATAACAAAGTATCTTTTACAAAGTTCTCCAATTCTATAAAGAAGCAGTTTAGGTTTATATCTAAAGTAAGTAAAAAGAATTCTACTATTATTATAGAAGGACTTGTTGGATCTAAATATCAAACAGTGTTTGTTAATGATTTATTATTATCAGAATCTAAACCTGTATTAGATTATATAGAACAAAACACCGCACTTGCATATAGAGTAAATGGAGAGGTTAAATCTATTTATGAATTGATGCATATGTTTAATAAATCTGCTCCCAGTTCTATACAGAGGTATAAAGGATTAGGAGAGATGGATGGGCAGAGATTGTTTGACTCTACATTGGATCCTACTAAGAGAACTTTGATTAGATATACTATGGATGATGTAAAATCTGAGATAGAGACTATAAAATATTATGAAGATGATATGAGTAGACTATTACAGGATGTAAAACTGTCTAGATTTGAAGTTATGGAATAATTATATAGAGGAGTGTGATAGTACACTCCTCATTTTATTTTTTAAATATATATTATTATTATGATTTAGAAAGGAGTGTTTGAATATGTTTGATGAAAAAGATCATGTTTATGATGAGTGGTATGTGATACCCGGATTTAGTTCTTACGATATAGGGTATAATACTAAATATATCAGATCGCATAAACATTTTAAGAAGGATAGTCATCATATTATGAAACAGAGTATAGAACCTTATGGTGCTAATCCTCCAGTATTACTTACAGATGATGCTGGAATATCAAAAGAGATAAAAAGACAATTCTTATATGATAAAACTTTCAATATGGGGTATCCTTTAGTAAAAAGAAATCAGAATGATGTATATGTAGGCGGTATGAAAAAATATAATAGATATATGAAAGGTGATGTGCAGCTATTAAAAGACGTAACTTATGCAAATGAAGAGAACAGATATGGGTATAATACCGTAGAGACTGATTTTAGTGCGTATATTCCTAATATAACTGATATAGATTATACCATTCCTACATTCGGGGTAGTTACTGATGATAGGGGATTTATCATCCCATTTACAGTTAATTGCACTGAAAACAAATGAGTAAGACTTTATAAGGAGGAGAATATACATGCCATCAAAGAATGAACAGATTATATTGAAAAATGCATCTGATGCTTATGTATCAGACATGGTTCGATATAGTATAGAGACTAATAGAAGAAGGGCATTTCCTGATTATAGAGATGGATTAAAATTAGTTCAGAGAAGAACTTTATATGCTATGGCGTTTCTACTACCATGCTCAAGGAAATTAGTAAAGACTGCTCAAGTAGTAGGGAGAGTAATGGGAGAATTACATCCTCATGGCGATAGCTCTATAGCAGAAGTAATTAAGAATTTAACTAATTGGTTTGATGAATACATCCCACTTATATATTCAGAATCAAATATGGGATCTATGCAAGGAGATAGAGCAGCTGCTCCAAGGTATACAGAAGTTATGCTTTCAGATTTCTCTAAAGAAGCTATATTTAGTGAAATGAAAGAGACCCCTAACATTGTAAACTGGACAGCTACATTTACAGGAGATGGTGTTGAACCCGAATGTTTGCCGGTAAAGGTTCCGTTATTACTTATTAACGGATCCTCTGGTATTGGTACTGGTAAATCCACTTCAATACCAGCTCATAATATAAATGAAGTCATAGATGCTACTATTAATCTTATAGATAATCCAGATGAACCAGTAGTATTAATTCCAGATCAATGTATGCCCTGTGAAATCATAGAGGCCAATTGGAAAAGAATATGTAACTCTGGTAATGGTACTTTTAAAGTAAGAGGTATAGTAGATATAGAGATTGCTGATAAGGGTAAATCTGATGAACACTATATGCTTGTAGTAAGATCAATCCCCGATGGAGTTAAACTTGATGATGGAAAAGATACTGGAGTACATTATCAAATAAATAATCTTATATCAGAAGGCAAATTGCCTCAAGTTACTAGATTATTAGAGTACTCTCATAAGAATGATATGAATTACCAGATTCATTTAAAGAAGGGTGCGGATCCTAATTATGTGAGAGATTACCTGTATAAAGCTACTTCTTTACAGAAAACTCAGACTGTTAATTTTGAAGTATTGAATGGTATTGAGCCTATGGCCAGAATGAGCTATAAATCTTATCTTCAAGCTTTTATTGAACAGAGAAGAGTTACTAAGTATAGATATTATTGTTTGAAATTGCAGGAAGCTAGAACTCAACTTCACGAAAAAGAAATCTGTATTATGCTTATTAAATCTGGTAAAGTGACAGAACTTACTAAGAAAATACAGAAATCTAAATTAAAAAATGATAGTGAATTGATAGATTGGTTAATTAAGTTATTTAAAATTACCGATCTTCAGGCTAAGTTTATTCTTAATTATCCTATGAAGAAATTAGCTCCTATATATTTAAAACAATATGAAGAAGAAGCTAAGAAGTATAAAGAGATAGATGATATGTGTATGAGCAAAATATTAGATCAAAATCTCATATTCCAAGAAATTAAAGATGAACTCATATACTTTAAACAAAAATATGGATTTCCGAGAAAGAGTAGAGTAATATCTCAATCTGAAATATTGGATATTCCTAAAGGCACATTTAATATAGTTATTACAGAGAATAGTTATATTAAGAAATTACCTGCTAATGAGAATATAGGATCATATAGAGGGGATAAACCAGTATTAGCTATAAGAGCTGAAAATACTAGTGACCTTATCTTAATGACTGCTCAAGGAAGAGGATTTAGATATCCTATTCATAAGATACCTATAACAGAAAAGAATTCTATGGGAATAGATATAAGAATATTAATTAAAGGAATATCCTCTGATGTAGTATCTATGTTCGACGCAGAAGTTTTAACTAAGATGGCTAATCTTAGAAAGAAGCATTATGCTGTTTTGATTACAAAGAATAATTATATCAAGAAGCTTGATATAAATGATATTCTTATATCTACACAGAGCGGAATAATTATGACTAAATTAAATCAAGGAGATTTAGTTAAAGACGTAATCGTAGCAAGTAATTCTTCTGATGTAGTTATATATTCTAAGAAGAAAGCATTAAGATGTAAGATGAGTGGCATTCCTAATTATAAGAGAAATACTTTAGGAGTATATGCAATGAAAACTAATGATGAAATAGATGGTATATCAGCTATTAATCCAGATGCTACAGATATAGTGGTTATAACTGATAACGGAAGGATTAATAAGTTTGACATATCTGGATTGTCAGTAGCAGATAGATATACTTCTGGAAACAGAGTTATTAAATTGGGAAAAACAGATTCGATAGCATCTATATTCAGTACATCTGATAGTGATAGATTACGGATAGTAACAAAAAACACAGTATTAGACATTCCAGTAAAGGATATAAATAGAACTTCATCTATATCTCCTGGAATCAAAATGATCCCATTAAAGGGAGATGTGATAGTGAAGTGTGTATTGGAATAACAATAATCTCGGTATCCTATAATTGGATACCGAGAAATTTTATTTATAATGAGGAATATAATTATGTACAACATTAAAAAAGTTATAGAAATTTGTAATGATGTTATAAGTAAAGCATCTACATACTTAAATGAGTTAGAATTCAATTATCTCATCATAGAAGATAGTTGTGTTTCTAATGCTAAGGATAAATTTTTGCTTCCTTTTTATTCTATAAAAGCGGTATTATCTAATCAGAAGTGCCTTGCAGATGAGATTCTAGCTCATCTGATTACAGATCAAACATACTGCGACGTCGATTATGTGATAAAAAGAAAAAGTATCACCGATAATTACTTCATGCTATATAATGAAAAATCCGAAGATAAGAGATGGATGACATTTGATAGAAATAAGAAAATTGTCTACAAGCGAATTTATACAGGGGATAAGATATTAGACTCCGCAATGTCTATAGCAATAGAAGGTACAAATAAAATCTTAGAGGAACTCGATATGATATCTGATACTGATATATTATCTTGGGTAAACAGTGCCATAAAATCAAAAGAGATAGCTTGCGATCAAAACAATATGGATGAATTAAAATATATAAGAATGGTATTTGAACAAAGAATAAGAGAATAATAGTATTACAAATTAATGGAGGGATATATGATGAAAGATAAAAAACAAGCAATATTAGACATATGTAATGAAGTCTTGAATGTTAAATCAGTAACTGTAAAAGAAACTTTAGAACAGCATTATTCTGGAATACATAAACCCATATGCGGGCAAAAATTAGAAAACGGTTATGAGTTATTATTTGGAGTTTTTAAAGAGATAATAGAATATATTAAAAATTCTAAGTATGATATTAATAGATATTATATAATATCTATAATACAATCCAGATCTAATATATTAATATTATTAAGAGATGAATATATTATTCATTATATGAGCGATGACAGCTGGATAGATATTGACGATATTCCAGAGAAAGTACATATTGGAAAAGTATTTTCTAATGAAAATGCTCTTAATATTGCAAGCATGATAGTTGTATCTGGAATAAACGCTATATTAGAAGAATTAGATGATGATCCATTCAATGCAAAATCTGCCTATTCATATATATTGAATAAAATATGTGAATTAGATAGTGATAAAGATAAAGAAGAAATAGGAGTATTGAAATATATAGGAAATATATTAAATTATTATATGAAAGAGGATAACAATGAATAAGAAAAAATGGGTATTACTATCTATTGGATCATTTATTTGCTATTACTCAATTCATAAACATAATTTTATTCAATATTGTGAATTAGTAATAACAAAAGATGGTCAAATTTGTATTCCATTGCAAACAAGCCATAAAAATATTTTAATTGATTTGGTCAGAGAATATACAGGCAGAATACCAGACGACGGTATTGGTATCAATGAATTGGTGAAAATGACAGATTCTGTGTGTGTGTCATATGAAAACCAATTGTTGCATAATTCTTTTTATTCTAAAGAGCAAGAATATGCATATATGGCATTGGTAAATAATAATTTGATAAAGGAAAATATTATTATAGTAAAATAGGAGGATTATACTGTTATGAAAGAATGTTTAATAATCCATCATACAGATAATGATGGATATGGAGCCGCTGGTGTTGTATCATATTTTATGGAAGATAATTACAGTGTTACTTTTGTTCCAGTAAATTATACAGAGCCATTATTTAGAACAAAGGATATTGCGGCAATTGCTAATCAATATATTAAAGTATATTTAGTAGATTACTCTATATCTACTAAAGAGAATGCAGAATCTGTATTGTTATTAAATGATCTTACTCACGTAGTGTGGATAGATCATCATAAATCCAGTATAGATATGATAAAAGAGTATCCAGAATTAGCCAATATTGGTGGATATAGAGTTATAGGATTATCAGGAGCTGCATTATCGTGGATATATATGCAGAGATGTATTGCTAAAGAGTTGAGATTTGACGAGAGTGTACTTTCTTTGGATAATATAAGTAATACTTATGAAGAAGTAAATGCCAGAGAAGCCATTAAAATACTTGATAATTGCGGTTGTCCAGAGATTATCAAATATATCCATAGATATGATATATGGGATTTAGACAATAATGTCAAATGGTTTAAATACGGATATACTTTTAGAAAACCGCAACAAATATATCCATGTATATACCATGTGGGGATAGATAAAGATACTGTTAAAGAAGCTATCAATAGGGGAAAGATAATACTTGATTATGTTACTAAAGAAAATCACAGAAACTGTGAAAGTAATTCATTTGAAATATCAGTAGAGTATAAAGGGAAAACTTATAGTTGTTTAGCTTTGAATACTAATAAATCTTCATCTCTTACATTTGGTGATAATATGAAATACTATGATATATGCATTCCTTTTGAATATAATGGAGAATCTTGGAGTATATCTATGTACACAGAAAAAGATGATATTGATGTATCTGAATTATGTAAAACTATGGGTGGTGGAGGACATGCTAAAGCCGCTGGGTTTGTTTCTGACGAATTATGTATTCAGAATAAAAAACTTGTGATAGAATAAATATAAGGTGGGAGTTTTCTATGCTCCCATCTTTATTTTTTGTAATTCTACACATATTAGGTTATATATTATTATTATGAGGGTAAGAAAGTTTATTTAGCTATCTTTAATGTGAAGAGAGGAGGATATTAATATGGATAGCAGTTAAACGCAATAGATATATCAGGAAAGTGAAGCGAATGATTACATGAAAGATATTAGTG
>CALVQV010000075.1 GCA_944358325.1 uncultured Bacilli bacterium | reverse complement strand
GCCGTATTATTCGTGTTTGGAGTCTATTCCCTCTTTCGGATGCCACGGAGGGAAGACCCGAAAATATCCATACCACAGGGACTGGTGGTGGCATACTATCCGGGAGCGACGCCTGAACAAGTGTAACAACAAGTGACCAAGCACATCGAAGAATGCCTGTTCAAGTTTGAGGAAATACGGAAAGAAAAAACTGTATCTTCTTCTGAAAACGGGAAAGTAGTGATTACTGTAGAACTTAATCCAGATGTAGAGGACAAAGATGTCTTTTGGAACAAATTGCGCCATCAGTTACAGATATTGAAACAACAGGAACTGCCGGAAAGCGTAATCGGACCGATTGTCAATTCCGAGTTCGGTGATACGGAAGCGCTTATCATCGGCTTGTCGGGAGAAAATGCACCCTACGACCAACTCAGGCAATATGCACGATTGCTCGAAGATGATTTGCGCACCATACCTTCCGTCTCAAAGGTGAAACGTGACGGAGAGCAGCAGGAACAAATCAATCTTTACTTCGATGCTGTGCGTATGTCTCGCTATGGCCTCACGATGAGCAGCGTGGCAAAAGTGCTGCAATCGCAAAATGGCATATATCCCGGAGGAAACCTGAAGGTGGATGATGCGGACATATCTTTCCATACAGATGGTTCATACACATCGCTCGATGAGCTTTCCAATCAAATTGTAGGCTCTTCAAAGACAGGATCCGACATTCGCCTAAAGGATATTGCCCGTATAGAACGCGCGTTTGCCGAACCGCAGAGCAAGGTGAAGGTCGGCAAAGAGGATGCAGTCATTGTCAGCATCGAAGCCCAAGCCGGGAAGAATCTCGTGGATTTCGGAGAAGAGGTGAATCAAAAGATAGAGGATTTCAAGAAACACGTTCCATCGTCTGTACATTTGACGCTCATTTCCAATCAGCCGGGCATTGTGCAAACCAATGTATCGCATTTCATTGTAGAGTTCTTCATTGCCATAGCCGCCGTTATCCTTATTATTATATTGATGTTGCCATTGCGCATCGCCGTAGTGGCCGCGATGGCAATCCCAATGACGGTGGCACTGACACTCGGCATCATGAACATTGCAGGCATCGAACTGCAACAAGTTTCATTGGCAGCACTGATTACGGTACTGGGATTGGTGGTGGACGATGCCATCGTGGTGGCAGACAATTATGTGGAATTACTTGACAACGGCGAATCTCGCTGGAATGCCGCATGGAAAAGTGCCAGCGAACTGGTGGTACCCATTCTTGTGGCAACGCTTACCATCATTTTTGCTTTTATGCCGATGGTCATACTGACCGGATCCGTGGGCGAATTTATCGAAAGCCTGCCATTTACAGTTTCCATTGCATTGGCTTCTTCATTTCTGGTTGCCATGTTCCTTACGCCTTTCCTGTGCCTCGCGTTCGTAAAGAAAGGCTTGCACGACCCGACGGCAACCAAACCTGCAGGCGGAAAAGAACGGAAAAGCATGCTCGACCGGATACAACTCCGATACAACAAGACGTTACATTGGTGCATTGACCACAAGGGTGCCACGTTAATAATCGGAACCATCCCGCTCTTGTTGGCCCTCCTGCTATTCAAATTCGGCATACGTCAGAAATTCTTTCCTTCGGCAGAACGCAATCAGTTTGTGGTGGAACTATGGATGCCCACGGGGACCCGGCTTGAAGCAACCGAAAAGGCCGCTTCTAAATTGACAACCTTGCTTGACGGCGATAAACGGGTGGTGAATTACACGACATTCATCGGGACTTCTGCCCCACGTTTCTATTATAACCTCTCGCTGGAGTTTCCCGTCAGTAACTTTGCCCAAATCGTCATCAATACGACAGACAATGAGACCACGCTTGAATTGGCTGCCGAACTGACCGGAAAAGTGGATGCCGCTGTGCCCGAAGGGCGTCCGAAAGTACGCCTGATGCAGCAAGGAAAACCCTTGAAGGCGCAAGTGGAGGTCAGAATATGGGGTGAAGACATTGATAAGCTGAAAGATATAGGCACGCAGGTAGATTCTATCCTCCGCCAAACTTCGGGAAGCGCCCATGTGCAAAGCAACTTTCATGAAGACTACTATGCATTCGACATCCATTTGAAGCCGGAAGCACAAAGGTTAGGATTTACCACGCAAGCCGTCGCGCTTGAGTTGTATGCAGGGTTTACAGGCGCTCCCATTACCTACGTCCGAGAGGGCGACAACAACATAGCCGTGACAGCCCGCTTGGATGAGCGGAAACGGTATGCCGTAAACGACATCAGCCAAATGTACTTGACATCTCCGGTCACGGGACTGGCGGTGCCTTTGGAACAGATTGCCGAACTGGTTCCGGTGTGGAGGAACGGGCGCATCATGCACCGCAACGGCATCCGGGTACTCACGGTAGAAAGTGAATTGACTGACGAGGTGTTGCCGTCCGAAGTATTAGCGGCCATCAAACCGCCAATCAGCCGTCTGTCCTTGCCCGAAGGCTACCACATCACTTACGGTGGTGAGGAAGAAAACCAAAAGGAAACTTTCTCCGAGATGATTGTGGCGTTAGGCATCGGATTGCTGCTCATTTCTTTCATCCTGCTCTTCCAGTTCCGTGAGGTGAAGGAAGCATTGGTCATTTTGCTCACTATACCGCTCAGTCTGTTTGGTGCCATGTTGGGGTTGTTTATAACGGGCAACAACTTTGGCTTCACGGCCTTTGTCGGCGTTATATGTTTGTCTGGCATCGTTGTCCGGAATTCCATTATACTGATAGACCACATCCACGAATTGGTCAACAAACACGGCATGGATTGGCAGACAGCCACCATTGAGAGCGGAAAGCGCCGCCTCCGCCCCATCTTCCTGACGGCTATGGCCGCGGCGTTCGGCGTGATACCGATGATACTGTCCGGCTCATCCATGTGGAGTCCGTTGGCAAGCATTATTGCTTTCGGTGTGGTGTGGAGCATGTTGATAGCCCTGTTGGTAGTGCCTGTGGTTTATCTGATGTGGGTAGTACCAGGAAAGTCAAAAAAAATGTGCAACAATAATCAATGATGCGTATGAAACGGATAACATATATTCTTATAATCTCATGGCTTGCCGTATCCCTTTGCGGAAACACGGCTTTTGCACAAGAAAAGGCGGACACATTGTCGCTGGATGAAGTCGTTCTGAAAGCGTTGAAGAACAACAACTTGATTCGGGCAAGCAAACTGAAAGAAGAAGAAATGCGGCAGAAGGTGAAAGAAACGAACATCAAGCTGTACCCCTCCGTCACGCTGAATTCCATGTACATGTACCGCTTCAACTTAGGGGCGCTCTCGTTCCCGGAGGGAGCTTTCGGCACATTGCCTTTGCCCGAAGGTACACTGATGTTGCCCGGACAGCCGATATACCGGGAGATTGGCAAACATAACACACTGATAGCCGGTACAACGCTTTACCAACCCCTCTTGCAACTTCCCAAAATAACGACGGGAGTAAAAATCGCGCAGATAGACGAGGCTCTTGCCGGATTGGAATACACGAAAACCGAACTTCAGGTTGTCAACGGTGTGGAACGTCTGTTTTTATGGCATATTGGCGGTCAGAAAACGCAAGGTGGCAACCGAAAAAAGAATAGAAGCCCTGTCGCGCAAACTCTACGACGTGGAGAGCGCATTCCTTTCGGGGAAAACGGTGGAAGCCAATACCGTAGGGATGGAAGCGGATGTTTCCGGCAGGAAGCAGGATTTGCTGGAACTCGACAATGAGGAAAACGATTATCTCGCCGAGTTGAATACATTGACCGGAATCGACTTCCGTGACATACCTTTCAGGGATGAAGGCATTTACCCCATACAGGATAGTGTAGCAGACTATTTGGACGAAGCGGCGGCAAACAATGTGGATGTACGCATAAGCACCCTGCAAATGGCAAAAGCGAACAAGGCATCAAAGCTGCCCGCCGGGACTATCTGCCCGATGTTGGCCTGATGGCAGGATATGCTTACCAAAACAGCCTCAGTATATTGTCGGAGAACAATCCATACGTGGGAATAAGTTTCAGTTGGAACCTGCAAAACCTGTTTGGCAACAGCAAAGTGATGAAGCAGAGAAAGCTAAAGCATCAGCAAGCTGTGGAATACAATGAATACGTCCACAAAGATATCGCGGCTGAAGTGGGAAAGGCATACAGGCAATTGAAAGAATCAGAACACCTGATGGAAGTGGCGGCACAAGCGGTCGATTTCCAAAGGCACAACTTGGACATAGCCTACGACAAGCAGGATGCCGGACTGAATACCCCTACCGACGTGCTTGAAGCGGAAGCCGAGTTCGCCAAGTCTGAAGCTGACTACTATGCTGCCAAGCAAAGTTATCTGATTACGCTTGCCAACTTACGGATGTTAACCAGTGATACAGCAACTCATCAATAACCGGGAAACAGCATGAACAGCAAAGAAAACATCAAAGACGCGGTTTGGACGGCCATCAGAAGCAACGACATGTTTTCCTTCGATGACATGATGCGAAGCATGGAACTGAGCTTTGTGGAATTGTCTGTCATTATCGGATTATTGCTGAAAGAAAAGAAAGTCTCTTTGTGTATAAATCACGCTTTCATATCCGAAAAAGGGACGTATAAATCACGACAAGAAGATTTATTCTCCCGATTTATGGATTTGCTTTCTGAACATGTCACCCGAGAACTGAGTGTCAGTTTCTATGCGTCACGGCTATGCATAACCACCAAATACCTGTCTACAGTAGTGAGGCAAGTCAGCGGAAAGACACCTACGGTTTGGATAAAGGAAAAAATTATCAGCGAAATGAAATATAGGCTTTGTTGTACGCAGGCAACCATAAAGGAAATATCCTATTCGCTAAATTTCCCGAACAATTCTTTCTTTGGGAAATACTTTAAGGCTGAGACTGGAGTGTCACCCTCGCGCTATCGTGAGATACATTGTGACTGTAATATTGCAAGTAAAAATATCTAAAATAGTAGAACTATGGACAAGTATATGATTGGTAATAATGCGGGCATCGTATGGCGTGCGCTGCACAATAACAAGTACTCATGGGAGGAACTCATGAAAGTTACAGGACTGACCCCGTTGGAACTGGCCGCAGCTATTGGATGGTTGGCAAGGGAAGACAAAATACGTTTCTCTTCGGAACGGGGTATTATATACTTTGAGGTGTATCATGAGTGCTATTATTGAATGGAATATGACAAAAGATTTAGAATCCGCAACCTTATCCATAAGTGATACGGTTGCGCGGCATGGTCGCCCCGATATTGCGACTGCCAAACTTGGATGGTAGAGAATCCGACAGAGAATCACCCTTTTGCTTCGGCTGTACGGAGGTATCATCTTTATTATGGCTGAAGCAGCCGCTCCACACATTCACAGGCGGCTACTTTTAAAGAGTTTTTAATGAAGTAATCTATAAGACGAAACACATTGGAGAATAAAAAACTGCATCTGAAAATATCTGTATGGGTGTTCATGACAGTGGCGGTCATCGGCAGCATGGCCGCCATTTTGGTGCATGAGCGCAAACGCATCAGGGAGATAGAAGCCGGCACGGA
>CALVQV010000074.1 GCA_944358325.1 uncultured Bacilli bacterium | reverse complement strand
TGTGTGCTAAAATCAATATTATCATTTATATTCTCTTTTTTTGCAATCTTTAGTTTTGTGATTGTATTATTATTACTTGTTACATCAATATTTAAAATTAATGGATTTTCTTCATCTTTTGTTAATGTAATTTGTGGCATATCATTCGGATCATTTACTGTCAATCTTGCCAGAAATGCATATCCTTTTTCATTTTTAGCATATACTGTGTAACTTCCATAACCATCTAATTCAAATGTTTCTTCAATTGTTTGTGATGGTGTTATATCAAATGTATATATATCCTCATGATCTTCTTCAAAATAGCCTATATTATCAGTGTCAATATATTGATGCACATATTTTAAATCAGTAATATTACTTTCTGTATCTGTTGCTGTTATATGAATCAAATTGGGATTTGTTTCATCTCTTTCTAATACTACATCAAGAGGGAAGTTATCTTCTTCAGAAGATGTAACATCTACTGCTCTTGATACAACTGGTAAACTAATAGATAATATCATCATAATAATTATTAAAAGTGATGTGACTTTTTTTACTGTACTCTTCATTTTTAGTTCCTCCTTTGGTTATTCTATATGTGTGAAAATATAATGTTCTTCTCTTATTTTCTTGCACTATATCAAAAATATTATACCATTGCCAAAATATTTTAGCAATGGCAATTTATATTTCTTTTTGTAAATTTCTTAAAATAAAAAAATCCCTATTTATAGAGATTTTTTTATCAATTTATTCTTGTTATCCTCTTATATCCTCTTCTACTTCTTCATTGTTTCTATTATTTATATCATGTACTTTAAAATAATATGGCTGTATGTCAAGTAAACTATCCATATAAACAATATTTCCGTTTTTATCTTTTACTTTTAGATTTGGGAATGTTCTTATCATTTTCTTATCTCCCCAAAATTGGTAAATAAATTTTGATAATTTTTCATTTCCATAGATTTTATCATATTGTTCTATAACTGCTTCTTTGTTAGCAACATCGATATCATTTTGAACAATCATTCTTACTAAGAAAAATTCGATTGCAAAGGCAGTTGACACACAATCTATCATGAGTAAGAGAAATACTGTCATAACAAATGTTTTTAATGCTTTATAGGTTTTAAATTTGCTTTTTATCCAGTTAATGATTTTATCTACTTTTGGATTTAGAGAAGCTATTAAATAGATTCCTAAAAATCCCCAGAAAACAGAAAAATACACACAAATTCTTCCGTTGATATTTAGTGGCATATTAGAATAATCCCACCACTTTACGCCTAATAGCATTTCTCCTACAAAACTTACCACATATTCTACAATAGAGCCAACAACAAAACCTCCTATAAAAAGCATATTAAATTTTCTAGGAAATTTGTGTAAACAAATAATCATGACAACAGCCCCTAAACCATAAATACCACAAAATGGTCCATATAAAAAGCTTTGTCTACTTTCCCATACCCCTTTGGTTATCATACCATATATGGTTTCTATAATATATCCCAATACACTGTAAATAATAAAATATGCTAAAATTCTCCAAATACTAATTCCATTAATCGTTATTTTTTTCTTTATATTTGTATTCTCCTGTGCTTCATCATGTGTGTCTGCTACTGGTATATTTTTTTCTTCATTTTTTATTTCTTCTTTTTTCATATATTGCAAAAATCCTTTCTATAGTAAACTTTTTAATTCTTCAATTTTATTTTTATAAAATTGGACAATCACTTCATAAGTGTGTATATCTTCTAAATCAGCATCTACCATTTTCAAAAGGTCTATTGACTTTTTGGTACACCCTTGACTTAGCATATGAATATATTTTTCTATAAAACCTTCTTCTTTATTCAAAATCTTTGTAGCAATACAAATAGCTGCTGATATTCCTGTTGCATATTTATATACATAAAAATCTCTATAAAAATGAGGAATTCTAGCCCAACCATATTTACTGTTCTCTCCTAAAGTAACAATTTCACCCATATATTTCTGATTCAATGTATAATAAATTGTATTCAAATCTTCTGAAGACATCATATTTCCATTTTCTATCTTTTCATGAACTTCTTTTTCAAATTCAGCAAACATAGCTTGCGTATAGAAAGTTGTTCTTATTAATTCCAATAATTCGTATATAATTTCTGCTTTTTTCTTTTTGTCTGTTTCATGTTTAAGTTGATATTCTGTTAGCAAAATTTCATTTACAGTTGATGCTACTTCAGCCACCATAATGGTATAATCGGCATCTAAAATATTTTGATTTTTATTTGAATAATATGCATGCATACCATGTCCCAATTCATGAGCAATTGTTCTCACATCATATTCATCACCTGTATAATTCATTAAAATAAATGGATGTGAACCATAAATACCTAAATTATATCCACCTGTTCTTTTATTTGGTTTTTCATAAACATCTATCCATCTATTTTCAAAAGCATTGTCTAACATAGATGCATATTCTTTTCCCAATATAGCCAAAGCATCTTTTACAATCTTTTTAGCTTCTTCAAATGGTGTTTTATCTCCACTTTTTGTAAATGGATTTACATATATATCATACATATGCATATCTTCTAAATGTAATAAATTCTTTTTTAATGCCATATATTC
>CALVQV010000073.1 GCA_944358325.1 uncultured Bacilli bacterium | reverse complement strand
CTTAGGGTTAAAATCGCTTCTATCTTTTCCGAAAGCTATATTAAATTCCCCTTTGGAATTAAATCTAATACTGTTATTAAAACTATGGCAAATTAAAGTATATAATCTCACCCAATCTTTTTTCAAGCTTTTATTCCATTCACTTCTTAGAGCTAAATATCCCTCTTTATTTGTTTTAGATAAACTAAAGTAATTAATATAATAATCTATGTCCTCAATAATATTATCTTCACTTTCATATATTCCTTTAATAATATTAAATACATTTGCATCATATTCATTATATACGATAGTTTTTGCTTCTATATTTGCTCCTACGTTAAAACCCCCACCAAATAAATCTACAAATATATTTATATTCTTTGGGAACAAAGGAAAGATTTGTGGTAATAGTTTGTATTTTCCACCCGTATAGTTTAAAGGCGATTGAATATAACTCATTTTAATCCTCCTATTTTAGAAATATTATCTTTATGTATAAATAACTTTTCCACAGCATAACTCTTGTCTTTTGATTTAATACTTCTTAAAGTTTCTTGCTTCCATATACAAACAAAATCAGATGGTGCTTGCAATTCACTTATTATAACTATATTGTCTTTAGAGAATTTTCTAGCCCAATTCCAAAAACAATTATAATCAAAATTTTTAGAAGTATTATATTGCTTTGTATTTTCATAAGGTATATCTG
Organism: uncultured Bacilli bacterium; assembly: GCA_944358325.1. Taxonomy (GTDB): domain Bacteria; phylum Bacillota_I; class Bacilli_A; order RF39; family UBA660; genus CALVXF01. Next base: position 4,228 of record CALVQV010000073.1, on the reverse strand, counting down.
CATATATTAAAGTATTTTTTACTTCTTTCATATCTCTGTAATCTTTATTGGTAAAAATTACATCCATAATATATTCTTTTTGAGCTAATATATTATTTTTTGCTTCATTGTAATAGTTTCTTAGTTTTCCTTTTTCATATCCCTCTTTAGCATATCCACCATCAAAATATCTTCCATTATATGATGCTAAAAATCCAACAGCTCTAATAAACCATAAAGGATATTTTTCTGTAAATTGATTACTTCTAACATCATTATATAGCTCCCTAGAAACATTTTCGGGTAGTTCTTCACCTCTTTGAATAGCCTTCCATAATTCTATTAATGGAGACGATATATCGTTTCCTACTTTAGTATTACATTTTATAGAATCAATAACATTACATCCACCAACATAGGGTTCGATATACATTTTAATATTGTTTTTGTCAATTATATCTTGCAGAATCGGAACTATATATTTTTTATTCTACTTTTGCTTCCCATATATTTCATTTATTACCACACTCCTAATTTTTGATATAAATATTATATAAAATTAATTAAATTTTGTCAAGATAAAGATAAACTTTATATCATATAATAATCTCTTATTTGTTCTACATCTCCCATAGTTAAACCTACTTCTCTTATTATCTCTAAGACGTTTGATGAATCAATATATGGCACTATATCCCATATATCATCATCTATTATTATATAATCTTCTACTTCATATTTACTCAACCATTCCTTTATCTCAAGTCCTCTTTTTCCATCAGCTCTTCTAGGTGTTATACCTATAACCAAATCTTCTTGTATATCATGAATAAAAGGTATTCTAAAATAAGTTCTAAAATATTCATTAAACTCTTTTGCTCCACAGTGCTTACAAATCATTATTCCACCTCCTCTAATCTAACCTTAATAAATTTCAATTCACTCGTATCAACATATCCTTTTGACTGCTCTGTAAACCACATACTCCACGCTGAATTTTTAAAATAATCTAGCTTCTCTGTGAATACTTCAGATTCATTAATGTCTTGAGTTAGACGAATTGATATGTCTTCATAGCTAACTCTTTTCAACAGTTTTACATAATTCCCTTTGTACTTTAAAATATATTTCATTTTTATCTCCTCCTTTATTTGTGTAACTTATTTTAGCATACTAATTAAAATATGTCAACAACTTTTTAAAAAATTTTATAAATAAAAAATGCAACATACAGAAGACATTTTCAATCCAATTAAAGATTTTGCCTTTTATATGTTGCACAAAATTCAAATTTTATTCGTAGCTATACTTCCAAATTCTTTCTCCATCTGTTTCATTCCAAGACTTTATGACATAATCTCCTACATAAATCTTGTTTTGTTTAAGCTCTAGAAATATGTTTGTGAAGTAATCATCAAGTTCTTTCATATCTTTTTTGCCATAGAAGTCTCTTAGATCTCCTTTGAAAATTATAAAACCATTATGTATCTCATAAGTTAAACTACCTTCGCTCCCCATAGGAAGTTTTGTTCCATATTTACCTATATCTTCGTATTCAACTATATTCCCTAGACATTTCTCGATTCTAGGGATAATATCATCTGATTTATTTGTGCTAAACTCTACAACGCCTATCACATAAGTCCATATACTCATATATTACCAACTCTATATCTCTCATACAGTATTTCATCTAATATAGTATCGCTAGCTATTCCTATTAAGTAGGAGCTATAAACTTGTAAAAGTTCTTCATAAGATAATGTTAAATCTTGTCCATCATCTATAGCTCTCTTTATTTTTCTAGCTAAATAATTTTTTTTAAGAATATCATCTATCATATTAATCACCTTGAAGTATTTGTTTTATTTTTTCTAATTTTTTAAACTCTAATTCTTCTTTAGTTTTGGCATAATTTCCAAATTTGTACCTTCCATCATCCATAGTTGTACCGCATTCTTCTTTATCTATTACTGGATAAACCTTTCCTTTAGTAATTGGACTTCTTCTAATCATTCCACTATCATCAATACACCTTACTTTCATTATTTCCTCCTATTATTATTTAAAGTTTTAAGTAATTCTTCCAAATGTCTTATTATAACTAAGTTTTCTGGATTCTTTTCATCTCTCAACCTTTATAACTTAGCCTCTAATATTCTTATAAACTCTTCATTACTCACGTCATTATGTCTATCTCTATTTGCCCCACTCAATGCTCTAAACATCAAATAGTTTGAAAAGAAATTACTTCCACTATCTCCTACTACAACTGGACTGCTAGTTGATGGTGTATAGTTAGAAGATAGAAAGTATTTCTTTGGTTTAGGAGCACTACTCACAGTTGATGTTTTCGTGCTCGGAGTTGATTTGATTTTAGTGACAGTTGCTTTGTGTGATGTTGTTTTGGGTTTAGCCTTTACAACTCTAGGTTTTGATGTTCTTGTAGTTGTTCTAGAAACACTCCTCGATACCCTTGAACTACTTCTTACCACAGGTCTAGCTAAGGATATAGATGAAAGTGCTAGTAGAAGTATGATAATTTTCCTCATATATTTTCCTCTCTTTATTTAAAATTATGAATTGTCTAGCCTATTATTCCTTTTAAATTATTAAATATAGTTTCTAAACAATTAACAACTATTGAGTTTCCAGCTTGTTTGTATAACTGTGTATCAGATATATAATCTTTGACTTTATCAAAATCTTCATCGGAGAGCCCCATTAATCTCCAACATTCTCTAGGTGTAAGTTTTCTGATTTTGAAATTAGATGTATCACATACTATCTTAGGTATATTTCCACTACCACCACCTGCTTTAACTGTTCTAGCTATACCATCAACATCATAAACTTGTTGTTCAAAGTGCCACCCATAAGTTGTCCTATCTTTCAATGGATTTATTACCTCTAATATTTGTTTTGGTTGTTTATAGTCAGTCGCTACAAGACAACCCATAATTTTATTAAGGTCATAAACCAAATCTCTTTGACCTATAGACTTATTTGGGTCTGTTGTACCTACTATGTTATCTCCTATAGGTTTAAATACAAACCTATTTTGTATACTGTCTGATAGATAATATTTTTTATCAACATTACTTTCTAGTATATCTTTTATGCAACAAATTTGATATGTAGGTGTATTAAAAATATACTCACAATCTATATCATTTCTTATAGATACACAAAATACCCTTTCTCTGTTTTGAGCCACACCATACTCTTTCGCATTTAAAACTTTCCAATAAGATTTATAACCTAATTCTCCCAATACACCTAACCAAGAGTTAAATTCATTTATAAATTTACTACCTACTAAATTTTTAACATTTTCCATAACTAAAACTTTTGGTTTGTTATTTGCTATAAACTGTTCACATTCCCATAATAACCCACTTCTTGTCCCACTACCTTTTGACAATCCTTCTTGTTTACCAGCCACTGAAATATCAGTACATGGAAAACTATATGTGAATAAATCAATTTCATCTTTCAATTTAACTTTATTGGCTAAGCTTATATCACCATAATTTTTTATACATACACTTGCTACGTATAATTGTTTAAGTTTATCTTTCTTCATTCTATCTAACTTAGACTTATTTGTTTTAAAATCAAATCCTATATTTCTTTTTCTTAACCATTCTCTAGCATTATCATAGTCTTCATTATTCCATTCTTTTTCCATGTGCTTATGAAATTTTTCGTTTTCGTGTATTAAAGCACAAGAGATTATAGCATCAACGTCAATCTCCATAGACCCAACAACATTTATATTATCTTTCCCCCCAAACTTTCTTCTCAGCCATATACTGAGCATCTACTCCTGTAAAAGCATGTACTACATTAATCATTTTTTACTCCTCCTTAAATTTTACCATAGTTTATTTTATCATAATTTTAAACTTTTGTCAATATATTTTTACTTTATATTATTACCAAATCTGCATATTTTCTGAATAACACGAACCTATCTTCATTGTTTGTACAAATAACCAAATTTATAACTTTTCTCTCTTTTATAAGGGAAGTCCATTTACTATATTTTTCTTCAGTAAGCTCATCTAAATTCAATACACGACCTTGACTACAGCCTATTATATACTTATCTACCCTTTCGACATCTTTAATTAATACTATCATATTTTACCTCCTCGATCTTTATAATATGATTATATCATACATTTTAAATTATGTCAACTATTTTTTTAATCTTAGCCAATTTTCTCTCTGCTTCATATAATCT
>CALVQV010000072.1 GCA_944358325.1 uncultured Bacilli bacterium | reverse complement strand
TACTTTATTTGAAGAAAAAGTAGCTGCTTTTGTTCCCAATAATTCTCAGATTGAAGTTATGAAAAAGAAACTTACCAGTGCAAATGAAACTCTTAAAGCTGTAAAAGAAACAGCTGCAGGATTAATTGCTAGATTAAAAGCAGCCAAAGCTGCAGCATCTAAGGGAATGAAAAATAAAGAGCATGAAGAATTTGCAGTAGTTGCAGATTCTGCATCATATAATGTAGTTTCTGCTATGTGTAAACATGCAACCAAAGTTCTTTCCATGGCTATCAATGGTGTTTCTCGACAGATTGCGGCTTACAGAAAGTGCTGGATTCTTTGCGGACGTTACGCGGCAAAGAAGGCAAAGGGTGGAGAAAAATCAAAAGAAACAGCTACCGCAGAGTCTGTAGCATTAGAAGAGGCTATGCAGATTGCATTGGCTGAGTCTTCTGATATTTACGTGTTCGAGCGACTTGGATACGGAATTTATTAATCAGGAAAGGAGATTATAGATATGATTTATCAGAACGTTCAAGAATTAGCAGTGGAAGCTGATATGAGCGTGATTCCTGCTCATTCTCTTACATTTTGTGAGAATGCGATTGCTATCGCTGAAGCTGTTGATGCGGATTATAATAAACTTTTCCAGAGTGTAGGTATTCATGAGCTCGCTGTTTATGAGAGTACTGGAGAAGAAATTGTATATGAGGCGGAAGAAAAGAAGACTCTTGTTAATAAAGTAGTAGAATTCTTTAAGAGTCTTTGGGCTAAAATTAAAGCCGGTTTTGAAGCTATTCTTATGAAGTTTGAATCTCTTAAGAAGGAAGTAAGAAATCGTATACCCAATATTACCAAAGAAATGGTAATGAATTGCGGTAAAGAAAGTTTTGGCAAAACTCATGAATTCAATATTGATAAAAATAATGAATACATTGAAAATGCTAAAAATTTCTCTCAAGTAGCTGTAGATGAATTCAAAAAAGCTTACGGAGACGATGGAAAAGATACAACAAAAGAGAAACTTAAAGAGAAGAAAGATGAATTAGAAAAGAGAATCTGTAAAGAAGTTTCTGGATTTGATGTAGCTAAAGTTTCCGAAATGACAAAAAAGATTCATGAAAAGCTTCTTGGAGCGGAAGTAGAAGCCACCAAAGAATATGTTTCCAATAATCTTTCTACAATTCTTGGTATTGTAAAAGAGGGAAATTCAAAAGATACGATCAAGAAAAATTATAAAGAATTTAAGAAACTGATCGACAATGCTATTAAAGAAGCAAAGAGTACGGAAGATGCAAAAATGGGAATTATCAATCACTTGGTATACATTCTCAAAGAAATTATGGGAGCTGCAAATGCTGCTAATAATGTTGTAATGGATGTATGTAAGAGACGTTATAACGAGTATAGAAATATTCTGCTTAGAGTCTCTGTATGTGTTCAGAAGCAGGGAAAAGGTGAGAAAAAACAGGAAGCTACTGGAGAGTCTACAGCACCGGATGTTACAGCAAATCAAGTTCACATGATTGAAAGTCTGTTCGCATGGTAAATCATTTTAAGTAGGGAGGATGAAAGTCCTACCTACTTTTTTATTAAAAAGAATGGAGGATTTTGATATGATTTTCTCTACGGATATTTTGAAATCTGTTTCCTCTAATAATATTTATAATATCTCAAATAGTAGAAATAATATCAATAAAATAGAAGAAAGTTCTTTATTTATAGATACTTTAAAAGCAATATCTGAAGATTCCAGATATTTTACATCTCAGTTTTCAGAAGTATTTTCAATTCAAGAGGATTCTTCTTTTAGTTCATTTGTATTTAAAAATACGGTAGGAAAATTAGATTTTAAGAAAATTTTAACAAAAATTTTAAATTGGTTTATCAAATTATTAGAAGATATTTGGAATCGATTCAGATCTTTATTATTGAATCTTTTTGGTCAAGATAAAGTAATAAAACATTATAAACAAGATTTGGAAAATATAAAAATTCCGGTAAGATATACAGAAGATCGTTTTATATTTACCAATTTAGGTTTAAATACAAGCTATACTTCTTATAAAACAGAAATAGAAAAAGAACTTAGCAGTCTTATACTTGATATCAGCAAATTTAAATTGGTTCATACAACAGAAAGAATTGTAAGTGAGTTAGAAACTATCAAACAAAATATTGATACGAGTGAAGATTATTACAACGAAATAAGGGGATATATATTAGGAACGAGATCTCCAATTATAAAAGAAGATTTTGCTACTGAGTTATTTAAGTTCTTTCGAAACAATGGAAATCCGGTTAACGGACCGAGTATTATTATTCCTAATGAAATGAAGAGAATCTGTTCTGATTATTTTGATTTTAAGAAACTTTTAAAAGAAGTACAAAAAGATAAACAAGATATGCAAAATGCAGCGAAAAATACAATTCATTCAATTCAAAATATAAATCTTCAAGATTATATTAAGAATGATACGTTACCAAAAGAAGTAGAAAAAATATTTCTTCAAATAGTAGAAAATAAATGTGCCAAAATAAAAAATCTCTGTGATATTTTCTTGCAAGTATTTTCTGCTAAATTAGATGCTGTAAAAGAAGCTGCAAATCAAAACAAAAAGATTTTATATACTGCATGTAAAACTCTTATTAAGGAAGGAGAAATTTGATATGATTCTTCAAGAAGAGTATGAATTAGAATATGATCTGTTTTTGGCTGAACAGGATTTATATAATTCTATGATTGTTTCTGGATGTGGAATTCAGAATGAATCAGTTGGATTGGTTTCTATTACCGAAGGAGTAAAAGAAACTATTTTATCATATATTGGAAAAGTAACAGCTTCTTTGCAAAAAGCTTGGAATTCTTTTAAATCTATTTTTGAAAAAGAAGGAGATAGAAATTATTTGTCTGGTCTTCAGAAAAGAATAGAAGAAGGTCCCGAACCAAAGTTTACTATTACCAATTTTCCAACTTATGATATCGAAAAATTAAAAGGAATAAAAGTAATTCCATTTGATTACGAAACAATGAAAGAAGATCTCGATAACAAATCAGAATTTCTTCAAAAGAATTACGGACAAATATATCGAGATACAGAAAAATCTTTTTCTCAAAATATTGAAGATTATGTGACAACTTACGAAGATTCTCACGAAGTAACAAAAGATGATTTGATTAACATGCTTCGATTTTCCAGAGATTATAAAAAAGAAACAGAGACTTTACAAGACAATCTCAATGTCATCAATACTGCAAATAATAGTATTGAAAATATTGCAAAATCTAT
>CALVQV010000071.1 GCA_944358325.1 uncultured Bacilli bacterium | reverse complement strand
GTAGATGAAAATTGGGGAATTGGAAATGAGGGTAATTTACTTTACAAATTACCAGAAGATATGAAACATTTTAAAAAGATTACCATTGATTCCAGATATGTGATTATGGGAAGAAAAACGTTTGAATCTCTTGGGGCTCCTTTAGAATATCGAACTAATCTGATTCTTACAAAAGATAAAAATTATATTTCTTATATAATTCCAACTGTTAATCATGATACTACAAAAGTACAGACATTTCATTGTATCAATGATATTATGTATTTTATTGATAAACTTGGTATATCTTCCAATGTATGTATTATTGGTGGTGCAGAAATTTATAAGAAATTTTTACCTCTTGTAGATACTGCTTATATTACAGAAATAAAAGGAAAAGCAAAGAACGTAGATACCTATTTTCCGGAGAGATTAGATTTCTCAGATGATTGGAAACTTGTTCATTCAGAACAAGGATCTCAATGTGTAAAATTGGGTATTGATTATAGATTTAACGAATATAGGAGAAGAAACTAATATGGTTGAGCAATTAAAAGACGATCTTTTACATAAAAGAACCATTCATACAAATCGTAGCGTTCCATATCAAGAAAATATTACTCCGGAATCTTTTCCATCTCAAAATACAGAATTATTAGATTCTATAGTTACTATAAAATATCGTAATATGTATATTGTAGATGAAGAGGTTACCGGTCCGGAACAATACGATCCTCATGATATTTACGAAACAGAATGTAGAGTAGTTCGTTGTGATTCAGAAGAACCATTCCGAATGATCTGTATGTCGAATGATTATCATTTTCTATTGGTTACAGATTCTAGATATTGGGAAGAAAAAGTAGTACAATATCCAATTCAATTTAATGAATTTATTGGTATTACTGTTTATGATCAATATGCTGGAATTATTCCGGAAGTAAAAGGAGTTATACTTCGAGTAGATAACGGAGAACCTTGTTTTGCTGTAATTATGGAATTCTTAGCAGATAATGTTGTTCGTTTTCTTTTGGGAGATGACTATTATGGAGTCGATAACGATTACGACGGTCGTGATCCGAAAATCTACGAAGAAGCTTATCGAGATGCAGATGGAGAACGAGTTACAAGAACTGTTGGAGTTGTAGATTTTACTGATATCAATGGTGGCCCACCTGATACGTTAAGAAATATCTATAACGAAGTTCGTACAACAGAAGAAATTATCGCTTTGAGAAAAGAAGTATTGGAAGGAAAAACGATTTATGGAAGTATTAAAGGTTAGCTTTCCAAAAAATGAAATGATTGTTACAAGAAATCGATTTGTTGTAAATCATATTTTTCCTTTATATATTCGAAATACAAAAGATAAAGATAAATTCGTATTAACATTTTACTGTCGTCAGGATTATGATGATTCTGTTATCTTTCTTGAAATGATGCTAATAGAAAACAGTGATATTAAAAATGCAAAATATAAAAAGAGTAAAATAAATATAGATAATAAAGAAAATCATATTCCGGAAAAATATAAATCTTTAATAGAGGAATGTAAAGAATCTTCTAAAAGATATGTAACAGATTTATATCTAAAAGAGTCAGAGGATTATTCTAATTATTTTTATTCTTTTTGTGTAAAGAGTATTGATTCAAGACATGTATCAGTATTAGACATCTATTTTCCAAGAGATAATTTTATAAGAGTAAGAAAATATCTTAAAGAATTGGATCATTATTTTGGGAAACCGGAAGATTTTTCAGAAGAAATTTTCTTTTCTTCGAAATATCATAATTTGAAGTTTTATAATATTACGAAAATTATAGATGATGGGACAAAAGAAGAAGAGAAAATTTATTATAATGAAAAAATTACAGTTTATACTTCTCATTATACAATGTATTCTGAAATTACAAAATTTAGAATGAATTGTGTATCATTGTTTCCGAAAAGAGAAATGGAATTGCTTAAAAAATACAAATTACGAAATCCATTACATCATTCTATTTACGATGCTACTTATTCAAAAGATTACTGTGCGACAGATTATTTTCTTGGAGAGAAATATCTGTATATTATCTATGATCCATATTATCCGAATCCAAAACCAGATAATATGGGATTATATGTTTTACGTTTATTACCAGAGCAGTTTATAATTACCGCTTTTGTAAATAAAGATTTTATATTTGAGAAAGGGGAAAATCATGATACGAGTAAACTTGGATGAATTAACGCAGGGAGCAAAATTTGTTGCTCCTTTTGGAAATGGTGAAATACTTCCATCGGAACCTCAGATTATTGAAAATGAGGATGGAACTAATACTGTTATTGTAAAAGATGTAGAGGATCCAAAAGATAGGTATTTTGATCCATCAGATATGAAGACTCTTGTTACAGAAGAAGATTTTCATATTAATTCTGCTTCTATTCTTTCTTTGTCAACAAAGCAAATGAATGGTGAAAAAGAACGAGTTCATCTTGCTTGGTTATGTAAATCAGATAGTAACAAATTATTTACATTATCTACAACATATTTAACTGAAGAAGATGAAGAAGATGAAATTATATATTTAAATCCATTAAATGATCAAAATGAATTTGTCTCCAGATTAGCTTGTAATTCTATGATCAAAGAAATGTTTCCGAATTATTTAACAGATATGAAATTCTGTACAAGTACAGTCGATTTGGAAAGTAATGAGCAGTTTATTCTGGATGCAATTCGAGTTTTAGATGACAATTCAAAAGAAGCTGTTAGATTCTTTGTTCCAAAAGAAGTATTTGCTTCTATGAGTTTTGTAGATGATTATATTTATAATCTTTATCTGGAAACCGGAGAACTTTCTGCAGCTTCTGTTTCTACAATTAATCCGAATGCGGTGGAAATTTTCAATGTTCTTCGGTTAGACGGTATTATTTCTCTTGCCCAAATTAAGCAAGCTCCAACCAATGTTGCTGTTGTATTTCGAGTATCAAACGGAAAAACAAATGATATATTGATGACAACTTTTGATGTTGGTGTAAAATTGCCAAAATCCAAATTTAAGGGTTATAATACAAAGAAATTACAGGACGAGTATTTATCTGATGCAGATCAATATTATACTATCTTTCAGTTTAATTCTCGTTTAAAAGATATTGATAAAGAGTTTTTAATAATCAAAGCCAAGAATAAAAACGGAAATATCAAACTGTTTTTCTTAGATAATGGAATTTGTAAACAGCTTGAAACTATGATTAAAGAATATTAAAAAATACTTTGGGAGTAGATCAATCTGATCTACTCCCTAAATATCATTGACGGATAAGGCAAACGGAGAACTAAGAATTTACCTTTATTTTCTAGTTAATTGTAATAATTTATTAATGAGAAATACTAATCAATTAGTATTAATAGTTTGATAACTCTAACTTTATATTAATTATCTAAAAAGTTAGATAGAGAGGAGTATTTCTCATGAGCGGGTTTATTATTTTAGGAATTGATAGAAGTGGAAAAGAACTTTATGTAGCAAATACTAGTCCAATTATTTGGACTAGTGAACGAAAAGATGCAAAAATTCTATCTACTAAAAAATCTGCGATTATTGATTTAGAAGAAGATTTTATTTTTCTCTCTGCTACGATCACTTATACAGATTTAATAGCAATTGAAATTGCTGAATATAAAAATGATCAAGAAATTGGGAGGGAAAAATATCTATGATAAAAAATCAAATTTATTCAGTCGAATTGGCAGATTTAGTAAAAAAGAAACAATTAATTCCTAGAAAAATTAATTATAATGAGCATCTAAAAATTTATAAAAAATATTGGTTAGATGAATCTAAAAGTTATTTTAAAGTGGAGGATAGTTACATTATAAGAGGAAACGAATATTATAGTGTAAAATATGCTGGAGAAATGTTTGGTCAATTATCTTATCCGGTAGATAATTCATGCTACGAATTAAGAGCAGATAGAAAAAATATAAAAGAAATTTCTTCTATTATTAATACAAATAAGAGTTATCTAGGATCAGAAATTAAATACTGGTTTTTTGTTCATTCGATCGATTTAGAAAGTAAAGAATATAAAGAATTCAATTCCTTTCTAAATCCTCGTAGTAAAAGTTTAATTTCTGATAATAAGTTTTATTTTTTATTTGGAAAGATAGTAAATGGAAATTATGTGGATTGTAGGATTTGTATTGATGAAAACAAAAGTAAGAAAAAGAAAAGAAAAAGATAAATAAATCCCGGTATATGATATTCATATACCGGGATTCTTTTTAAATATCGTTATGGTTATACTCGTAATTATCCTGACGAAGTGCTACTGTATTTGCTCTACATTTAATTGCATATGTAGCTTTTCCGTTTCTCTTAATATCATTACTGATATAAGAAACAACGGTAGCAAAGTAGCAGGGATACTCAGCTGCAATTGTAGCAAGAGATTTTACTTTGTCAAGATCCGGATCATCTGTTCTACAGCTTTCCATATCACGAAGTAAAGCTTGACAATTCTCATCTACTGCATCTGTAGGAATGAAAACGAGCGTTGTAACAGATTTCGAATCACTCATCCAGGAAAGTCTCTTTCCTTTAAAATATTCCTGGATATAAGGAACAATTTCCGGTCTCATCATTTCAGACTTCAGATTCGTGTTTACTACGGTTAAACCGATATCATCACAAAGAGATTTCAGTTTATCATAGCTTACGAGAAAATGTACAGATCCATATTCGGATCTACAGGATTTGATAATGTTGCTTTCTAGTACGTTGTAGTCTACACTCATGTCGAATTCTCCTTTTCTTGTAGAAAAATTAATGGTTATTATACGGAATAACCGCATTACCAGAATGTACGACTAATAATAAATAATCAATTGTTTCTTATTAAATAAAATCTTTATAATGATTTAGAAGATATAGATATTTATTTATATCCTGTGCAAACGTTTAGATTTAAAGATTTAATATTAGGCAGTGAAACTCCAGAAAATGAAAGAGAATTTTCCTTTGATAGCCAAATAGAAATGAAAAGTTTCTATGTGATTTCTGTTCAACAAATAAATTGGGGTTTGTTTTCCAATCAAATAGCTATTCCAATTCATGATACTGATTATAATCAAAATTTGGCACGATTTACAGCCTCATATATTTATGGAGATTTAACTCAAAATACTTATAGATATAGTATAGCTGGAGCCATAGATATTATCAATAATAAATTATTGATAAACCGATCTTTTTCTACAGATGTTTCCGGAAGAAACGATTATACTTTAACGGTATATATTCCAAAAAAATATATACAATAATTGATAAAAATAAAAGTATATTTATTCACCAATAATTACGTTTCTAATAATGTTGCTTATCAAGTTGAAGGAAATATGTTAATAATACAACTATAAATTTAATACCGTAAGCTTTTAAAGCTTACGGTATTTCTTTTTCGAAATCGTTTTTTTTTTCACTCTATTATAATAAACTTATTTAATGGAGGTTGTTACAATGCCCGTTTATGGTAATGATATTTTAAATTATAGATATCAGATTGTAAACGAAGCATATTTCGGTAAAACTGATACTCTTCTAGAAATAGAAAAACAAATTGGTATTATTCGAAAAAATGCATTAAAGAAACTGTCTGATATTAATCGTTCTCCAGAAGTTCAAAAGCTGAATCGATTGTTTGAGAAACAATTCGGAATGGAGGTTTTTGCTCTTCATATCGAAAGAAATGATATGATCAATGCATATACTGTTCCAATTGCTATTCGTTTTGACGTTGCTTTTGATGATAATCTAAAAAAGAAAATAACCGCAACAAAAGAAAAGGGTTATTTCTTTAAACCCGGAAATAATCTTTGTATTATTTGTAACGTATATTTAGGTCTTTTAAAACAAGAACAGATAACAGATGAAGAGATGACCGCTATTATTCTTCACGAGCTTGGTCATAATTTCGCGGATGCTCTGAACCACGACATTGAAGTTGCGAATTATAATCAAGCTAGAGGATATTTTCGATTTCTGATTATTTATGGAATTTTGCAAGCTTTTACCACTTTTGGATTATCTATTCCAAGCTATATTGAAAAATATCGTAGCAATTTGAATAAGGTCAATGTA
>CALVQV010000070.1 GCA_944358325.1 uncultured Bacilli bacterium | reverse complement strand
ATATTCGCAAGCTTTTCAGCTTTAAACTTATTACCACCTTCTGCCAAGAAAGCAGAATTTCGGATAATCTGAACTACCAGACTACCATCGATTTCTTGGAAAAACTCTACGGTATTTCCAAGACCTCTCACATCTTCACCAAATCCTGCAAACGCAATAATATGAGTATTTCTACGGAATACTTGATTGAAGAATTTCGCAATAATCGGTGTAGATCCGGAACCTGTTCCACCTTCTACCGATGTAGCAATGATAACCGTTGTGTAATTGTTAATATTCTCCAGATTTAATTTTCCTGCTTTAATAGCAGCCATCGCATATTCTTTTGCGATGGATCTCTCTTTTCCGCATCCGGTATCTTTCGGACTAAGAACAATTGTCTTGCCCTTAAAATCTTTTGGGAAATCTTTCGAAGTGCTATTAATAATAATAGCATCTTCCTCTTTTACTACTCCTTCGTTCACTGCAGTCATGACAGCTTTGTTTCCTGCAGCTCCAATTCCAATTAGTAATGTTTTCATGTGTTCAAACTCCTTTCATTTTGTTTGATATTTTCTATGTAATCATGATAAGGATAAATTACCCTTATCATGTAATTACTTAAGTTGTTAAAACAAATTAAAATCCCCGAAATCTTATTTAATCTCGGGGTATCAAGAAATACATAACGTATTATATTTTCAAAAATGATTTTTCTATTTCATATCTATAATATATTTTTAAAATAAATCCCATTGCCAATAGAATTTATTGAATTAAGTGTTATCCAAACAAGCTAGATATATTTCTTCCACAGACTTTCCTACATTTTCCAGATAACTATCAATTTTTGCTACATATCCGGAAATATCCTGTTTTCCTCTATAGTCTCTTATAATTTCATATAGATTTCCATCATTAACTTCATACAGATAATCTATATAAGCAACCATCATTTCGAGGTTAATATTGCCATCCAAAGCAACACTTGATGTCCAGTTGGATTTGTTTAATAATTCTGTATATACAAATTTGCTGGTACTATCTAAGAATTGTCCGTATCCTTTCGCTGTAGACGACGTGTTTCTAGCTTTTTCATTTCCTCCCGATTCTGTCATAATCCAAGACAGAATTAAATCCTCATCGTTGATTGAGGAATCTTCTACTAAAGTTTCCAGAGTTTGTAACTGATCATATGTAATATCAGTTCGTTCTCCGGAATCAACTAGAGCATATTCATACTTGTTATAAAGCTCTTCTCTAGTTTCAAATTCAGCAAGTCTTTCTAAATAGTTCTGATTACTCTCTACAAGACTTTGATTTTCTTCGTCTAATGTTTGAGCTATTGCTGTTAACTCGTTTATGGTATTATTAAAAGAATCATACTGATTTGCCAAATACTCATAATTTGTTTTTAACAAATTATAATCTTTTTGGATACTCTGTAATTTCTCTTCATATTCCATAACGGTTGCAAATTTTTCGTCTTCCAACTGATTATGATTTTTCATGTAACCAAACCCAAGAATTAAACATAATACAGTAATAGAAACACTAAATAATCTGGTGATCAGCAATTGTGATCTGAGAGTTTCTACTTTAACTCTTCGGTTCCCCTCATTGTTATTTTGTCCCTTCAGACCTAATAATCTCATTTCGTATTACCTCCTAAACATTTAAATAGAGACGGATAAACCAGTAAAATAAATCCGTCTCTATTTTAGCATTCGTTTCTTAGATAACAATCATTATTTATCATCTTTTGAAACTCCTTTGTTTTCAGCATTTTTTCTTTCTTCTGAATAATGCTCATTTACAGTTCTTTGATCTTTATTACTAAGCTCGTTAAACCCTAAACCGAGATCTCCCTGCTCAGTAATAACTCCAATTTTATTACTCATATTTTTCCTCCTTTCCAAGTTTATAGTATATTATTATATTTGCTTAAGTTTATTTTTAAGCAAATTTACTGGTTTTGAATAGCAGTTTTACGATAAATAGGATTATTAAGGAAATGTTAAGCCGATACTAAAAAATAAAGGGAGAAACGTTACAGTTTCTCCCTAATCTGTTAAATTTGAACAATATTTGTATAATTGATATTATTTTTTCCAAATCTTTGAATTCCAATACTCTCATAAGGGAATCCTGAAATATTATCCTGAATAATTATATCATAATTAATAAAATCAGCTAACCAGTCCGGAACATCCACATCCATCGGAATTGCAATGGCATCGATTCCAGATTTAAACTCTTCTCTATCCAATGCAATATTCATATTCTGATAAATAATTGGATAGGTATCTTTAATCTTATCAATATTCGCTTTATTGATTGCAACTTTTGCTATATTGATAGCATTTCTTTCTTCCAAATTAATTGCAGGTAATTCATCAGGTCGAATAATATTCCAAGCAATTGATGCTTTGATTCCTTGAATTCTCATTGGATCATCATAAGTATTTGCTGCTTTAATTGTTACCGGTTTATAATATTCCTTTGAACCATGACGTAAACTTTCTACAATTTGTTTCTCAAAAATAGCAATATCTTTTACAAAGCGTAATTGATCAATTACCGGAGTTTTTAAAATATCCTCCAAAACTATTTTCTTTAAAGCTTCTCTTGTTTTTTCTGATTTCGAAGATTTGGTTAAACATTCAATTCCTTTAATATCTAACTGCTTATCTTCCGGAACAAAATTTCCTTCCTGAATTTCCATCAACGATGCATAATTCTTTTTTACCATAGTCATCATTAATCGCTTAAATACAACGTTTTAGTACGCCTGACTATATTATAACCCTTGAGATTCTGTTACCAAATCTCTACGGAGGGCCCTCCTCTTTCGGTTTTACCCTACTCTACTTGCTTCGCGTAAATATCTCAATTTACCTTATTTTCAAACCACCTAGATTATAAACGGCTGAAGATGACCAATCTATTTCATATTTCTAATACGTGGTTGTCTAGCTTTCGATAGTCGATGAAGATTCGCATTTTTATAATACGCTTCCCTGCTGATCTATCCTAAAAGTTTATATTTTTAAAGCATTCACGCTTATCGTTTCCAATTACGTTGTAGCTATAAACCTTCGTCAGATATTCCCAGACAATTAAAGAGGTTGCCAGTATAAGTTTCCCATCCTTATACAAGTTTCTATCTTGCGATTTATTCTAGAAATAGTAAAATTTCCAGAAATTGACAAAACTCGTTCTTCATGAGGATTTTACATTTTCGATTAAATCCACCATTTGGTTCTTTCGATAATGAATGGTTATTTAAACAGAATCGTTCCATATAATCATTGATAATTCTGTCCAGAATATAAGCAAGAATATTAATAATTGAATATCTTACATTATCATTTGGAGTTAAAATATCAGGTCTACTATTATGCTCCATTTCTACAATTTCATCTGTATAAAAATTATAATCTAATCTCTTTGGTTCAAATTCAATTGCTTGCGCCCACTGTTTTCGATCCCAATTTCCATTTTCATCTTTTCCAACAAATAAGATTGGATCTCTGCAGAAATTTGCAATTCTTAATTCTTCTCCGTTCATTCTTTCTACTACAAATCGATACCAAGCATCCAAAGATACAATTGTAGAATCTGTATCAGATACCATAATAACAGATTTAATCATATTATCACAACGATCGATCCGATCGATAATCATATATCCGTAATATACATATTCTATTACTAGATCACCAAAGAATTTAATATCATCCACAATCTCCTCTGGCATTTCAAGAGAATTATATAATGGAGCTTTTAATTTTTTCAAAATTGTTCTTACAATATTAAATACTTTTGAATTGCTCATAAATTCGTAAAGATTGTTTTTATAATATACTCGATTTCTATCTTCGGTAGAAAGATTCGAAATAATATTATAGATAATATTCAATTCTTCCTCATTCGGAATCCAATTATATCCACAGGTAAGAATAATCTTTGCAAAACAATCATTAATTGAAATATATTGATTGATATTATCAAGAAAATCTTGATCTTTAAATTTTCTAGTTTTCTTTTCCTGCACAATATGATCAATAAATTCTATCACTTCATTTAAAGATCCAAATTTTACATTATTAGCCAAAAACATTTCAAAACACATAGATGCAGAGCTTACTAGAGCTCTTCCTTGTGAAGTAATAGATGTAGCAACGTTAATATTATATAATAACGATGTATACATTCCCAGAACTCCGTAAATCTGTTATGTTACGATTATAACCGAGTCCGTTATAACCTTCTTAATTTTTAAATTAAGCACAGACTATATCTTAACCATATACGTTTAAAAACGTACTTAGGTTCACCAGGTTTCGAATTCTCTTGAATTCTACGAAACACTACGTACGTAGTGCGATTGCAAAATTTTCTAGTCGTTGAACCTATCCATTTAATAATTGTATCTCTCTTTGATATGTTTTTCCTCGTTTTATATTACCGATATAATCTCTATTATTTTCAGTGTCTTCAACACCAATAATATTGAGTATATCTTTATATCTGGTTCCTTTATCTAATTCTTCCAATATAATTTTTAATTGGGATAAATTAAAAGCTGCATGATAATTACCTGTACCATATAAATGATAATTTCTTTCCCTTTCCATATTATTTTCAGATTGTGTCATCCAGGTTAAATTATCTTCCCAGTTATTAAGTTTATCCATATCGTCATGATTTACTGTATAATCTTCTGGATTTTCTATTGGATCAAAATGCATTTTTACAAGACGATGAGCCAAAATGGTTTTATATTTTGGACTATTTTTTCCTGTATATAAAACATATGTCAGATATCCAGAATTTACAAGTTTTGGTTTTAAATATTGACCTTTTATATTTTTCACATCTCCAAAATTATTTACCAGATAATAATTTGGAACCACTCCATCTATATTAACGTATTCCCATTTTTCTATTAATAATGGAGCTTCATGACGATAATTTGGAAGAAAATAAATTGGTTTTATTAATTTTTTATTGTTTTCTATAAAAGTTCCTCCTTTGTAAAACTTTATAGAGAGATATATTAAATAGAGCTGGCTGCCGATTGCCCATTATATTGCTACTTAGGATTACTATCTCCGTATAGCATGTTTAATATTTTTTCTGCTTTCGCGGCATTCATAATTTGTTTCCAAATTATTGTAGCTATTAAACCTTTAGGACATTCCAGCATTTTCTTGGTGTTATCATCTGATCCTTTCGAACCAGAGCGGCAGTTATATAGATACAGTCTATACTTCAACCGTTGCAATCTATTTTGTCCAGAACCTGCATCAAGTTATATCGTTCGAACATTTCAGATCCTTTTGGATATCGAAACATAATCTTTTTATGTTCTGAACGTCGATCAAGAAATGATTGTACTACGGTAGCCATTGGATTTGGTACATCTGCATGTTTTCGAAACATGGTTCCAAAAGCTGTTACAATTGGTTCTCTACTGGCAATATAATCAGAGATAGCTAATAATGTCATATCTGCTGTTTTATTTGTATAACTATTTTTTACTTGAGCATTTGCACTTTTATATCTTTTAGCAATAGAATAATCCAATGCTTTGTCTATTTCTTTTTGATCAATATTTTGATAATACATTCGTACACAACGACTCATTGTATCTCGATATTTTCGAATCGTTGGACTGTTCTCTAAGCCTACCACTGGCATATTTTATTTCCCCTCTTCTTTTTTCACCCTCATATTTACATCAATACAAGTTATAATATCTATAATAGAATCATATTTCTCTATAATTCTATCTATAGAACTCAAATATACATCTTGTAAGGTTGAAAAATACATACAAAAATCTTTTAATGATTTAAATTTTATTGTATTAGATTCTTCTCCATTTTCATTTTTGATGGTATCATTTAAAACATTTTTTGAAATTTGATAACCTAATTTTAAACTAGATAATTCTCCTTTAAAATCTTGTAACTGATCTAACTCTTCTTGTGATAAATTAATCGTAATATTCATGAAATCTCTCCTTTCTCTTATTATTATAATTTATTTTTAAGTAAAACTTTAGTTATATTTCTAAAATAGCAATAGTTTAAGAAAGATAACATTAATAATAAAATAAAGATATTTATTTTATTCCAAAATATCTTTGATTTGCAAATCAAATTTTTTAATAAGGAGGATTTTATAATGGCTACTTTATTTGGATCTTCGCAACTTGCTACCATGGATGCAGTTGCAAATAGCAATGAAGTTCTCGAAATGTTCTTTGTTGACGATATTTTAAAAGGAAATAGTGAGCAGATTCATGAATTCTGCGAATCAGAAGAAGCAAAGATTCTTCAAGAGAAGTCTATTTTAAAGAAACCCACACTGATGAGATTAAGTAAAGCGGATGATGAAAAACGCCGAGTAAAACTGATGGCTTATCAGCTTGCAAAAGAAGCTGGAGATCCGAACTGGACAAAATTGAAATCTTTTACTTCTAAAAGAAAAGATTGCATCGAAAAGATTATGACAAAGTACGGTCCGAAAGCAGAGAAGATGGCAAAGATTGCTCAAAAGAATTATATTGCTGCTGCTTCCAAGGTTTCTGCAAGTGCAAAGAAATCATAATTTATAAATTCTATTCGGTATAAAATATAAACAATGAGGTGGTACAATCTGTACCACCTCCATTTTATTCTATTTTTGTGAAACTTCTCTAAGAGCAATATATTCTCCAACTCTTTCTATATAATAGTATCGATTTCTATAATTTCCAAAATTATCCTTTATAGTAATATAAAAACATTCTGCGGTTAACGACTTTGGTAAATCTAATTCGATTTCATATTTACAGTTTAAAGCGTGATCTAATTGTGATTTATCTAAATAAAATTCTGTAAATTCTAAAAATACCTTATCGTCGCTTTTATATAATAAATCAATACGATCATTACCCGTACTTAAAACAATTTTATCTGGTTTATTATTTAAAAGAAATTTACAAAATGCATGAGTAAGTGTTTCTTTTTCCGGATTATTCTTCATATATAATTCTACAAAATAGGGTATATTTTCTATCTCTATTACCATATTTCTATTCATAGAAACATTACCTCCTTCATTACTTTTTCATTATTATTGCAAAGTTGAATAAAATTGGTAGATGAGATTTCTCTCATCTACCAATGTACTTAGGATAAGAACTTACAGCAAGCGAAGATTTCATCTTTTTATAATACAGTTCATTTGTTATTTTTTAAAATAAAATCTTATTTGCTATTATATAAATACACGTTAGATCTGCAATCTGCAAATATAACGTTAATAATTTCTATTATCTTTGGTAAAATAGCTTTGTTTTCACATCTTAAATTAACTTGAATAGCTGCATTGATCTCATACTCTTCAATTAAATTTGATAATTCAATCAAAGCTTTTGTTGCAGCTATCAAATTTATTTGATCATCTTCATAAATAAATCCATTCATAATACATTTCTTTTCTGATATTTGAACTAATTGAATTTCTCCAAGTAATTCTCTCTTTGATAGAGTATAAAGAAGATCTTTATATTCATCGTAAACAAACCCATAAGTTTTACTTATTTGATGATCAAATATCTTCATTCCTTTTTTATTTCTAGAAATAGAAACTGGATTAAATATAATTTGTACATCACATTTCTTCCAAATATAGTCTTTTTCGTTAGAGTTTTCTACTTTTATTATCATATTAGTTACCCCCAAGACTTCAAGTGGAAGTCTGCTTGTTTTTGGCAAGCAGACTTTCGATTATTATACAGTCCAAATATAAGGAATATTGTCGTTAGAGGTAGATACGTAGCTATTTTGAATTTCTTCTATGATATTTTCTCTTCGATTTGCTTCATCTTGTAATTCAGATAATTTCAAATCGATATTTACGTAAGCTGTTTCCAAACCGTCATAATATCTCAAATTCATATAGAGAAACTTTGCAATATCTGCTTGAGCTAAGGATTCAAATATTTCCATTTTGGTAGGAGATATTGTTGACAAGTTATTATGCTGAACCAACAAAATAACTGTAAAAGAATCCAAATCGTAATTTGTATTTCCTAACCCTTTTAAGCAGAATCTATTCGGATATTGAAAATCAATTGCAATTCCTCTATTATATAAACTGGAGATATCTGCCATCATTTGAAGACCAAGTAAAGATTCGAAAGTAGCTGAGGGACAAGCAAAAGAAGGATAATAATATCCTCCTCCTAAAGATGTTGCTCCAACGGAAGCGTTATTCATTGTATGATCCGTCCAGTCAATATCCATAATTCCAAGTAATTTGGATCCTAACAGAATTTCGTCTTTAATATAGTAATATACTACACCATTTTCTGTCAGTTTATCGCAAGTTTCATCGTTGACTATCATAGGAAACTTGTGAGGATAATATCTGGAAAATGTTACAATTGTATCATCGGTAATAACATCCGCCCATTTATCTTTCTTTACTTCTTCTGGTAAATGTGGAACTAACGGCTTCAACCCCAAACGATTTTCAATTTTATTTAACAGTCTTGTCATATCATTTGCTAGAGCCATTTATATCACCTCAAAAAAAAAACAATTTTTAAAAATTACGGAATTTAGCATATTCATCTGCATAGTGCATTAATTCGTTATGCACATAAGATTCCATATTAATTGCAATTGTTTCTCCAGCTTTTGTTGTTAATAAAACTTTTGTTCCATTCTCATTTACAGAAATAGAATCATAAGCAAAATCAAAACATTCACGAACAAATTTCAGATTAGAAGATTCCGACTGAATAAAAGAAATAATATTGTTGTCTGTAATCGGAATAATCATTGCTTCTCCAACCATATCATTCTTTTCTGAAATATCTATCGATGTAGATTCATTCATAATTGTAGATTCGCTGATAATTCTCTGCGTATATGCTCCGGGATGAGAAGGGTAAATAACTTGATCCCAAGTAATCAAACGTAGATTACGAACTTCCATTCCTCTTCTTGTTTTTTCAATTGTTCCTAGAGCTCTCAAAGACCAAGCTGGTAAACAACCTTCTGCTAAATCTGCATTAAAAGCTTCTCCATTCACATTATTGGTAGCTGTAAAAGTTGCCCATATATCTTTTCCAACCGTCCAAAGTTTTAAGAACCTTGCACAAGTTTTTGTATCATCTATCATGGATTGCCTTTGAAGATCTTTAGAAAGTGGATGACCCATCTCAGCTCTTAAATACCCAGCTCTTAACAACTCTAAAGTTCTAGGAGCGGTCAACTGAGGAAATAACTCTTCTTCCGCATAATATCTTCCGTTTCGGTTTCTTTCATCTGCCGTCTGTAATATTCCTTCCGCAACTAATTTTCCGTTAATTTTAGCATTGCTGATATTAGTTACTTTTGGAGAAATATCAGACTCACAAATGATATACCCAATACTAGAGTTTATCATCTGTTTTCTCCTTTCTTATAATAATTTATATAGGTGTTAAATTTTTACCGTAATTTAAGAAAAAAGAAACCTAATACATTAATATTGTTTTAAATAAAGGGAAGCTAGTAACTAGCTTCCCTTTATCTGATTTAATGAAATACAATACATTATATCACCAAACATAACATCACTACACCATAACTTTGCATCTCAAAACTCTACTTTTCCTTTGCACACCTTGACTATACATACTCTACCGTAGCATTATTATTACTGTACGAGGCAATATCAAGCTATACTTTACCTTTACTTGGCAACACCATACCTTATCACACTAAACATGGAGATACTTTGCCATAACAACACCAAGCATTACCCCAGCATTTTAAGTCAGCACTATACAATATTTTAATGAACTTGACGAAACTATACCTCTACATCTCATCACAGTACAAACCTTGGCATAACTATAACATGCAACTCTTTACCTTTACTATACTAACTATGCTAAACTTTTCCATTACAGAACTGGACTGCATAGCGCCGCACCTTACTTTACCGTTACTGAACTGGACTGCACAGCGTATTACCCTACTTTACCATTACATTATTTAATCTTACCTCCTTAATAATTACATAACGCAACAACACGGAACCATTCCAATACTTTACGTTACATAACA
>CALVQV010000069.1 GCA_944358325.1 uncultured Bacilli bacterium | reverse complement strand
CATCAGCCGGGCGGCCTCAGCTTCAGCCTGTGCCGTCAGAACCTTAGCCTTCTTATCGCCTTCAGCCCGGGAAACAACAGCTTCCTGATGGGCCTGTGCTTCCAGAAGGGTCTGCCGACGCTCACGTTCAGCACGCATCTGCTTGGTCATGACCTCCTCGATCTCCTTCGGAGGCTGAATGTTCTTGATCTCCACGCGAGTTACTTTCAAGCCCCAGGCGTCCGTTGCTTCATCCAGAATCAACTGCATCTTCGCGTTAATCTCGGTACGAGAAGAAAGTGTCTGGTCCAGTTCCATATCGCCAATCACGCTACGCAGCGTCGTCGCCGTCAGGTTCTGCAAACCCATCAGAGGATTCTCAGCACCATAGCAATATTTGTACGGATCAAATACATGGGCATACACAACAGAGTCGATGCTCATCGTCACGTTATCTTTCGTGATCACAGGCTGCGGAGGGAAATCCAGAACCTGTTCCTTCATGCTCACCTTCTTGACCACGCGGTCAATGAAAGGCACTTTCACATGAAGGCCGGCATTCCAGGTACCCACGTATTCGCCCAGACGCTCCAGAACGAAACAGGACGCCTGCGGTACGACGCGGACGTTCATACCCACCAGGACAGCCAAGAGGACCAAAATGATTACTACAAACGGCATAATTGTTTACCTCCTTTTTATTCAAACGACCGGGTCGCCTCGATCGTCGCGCGGACAACCGCTTTCATATCCACAGTATAATCTCGGCCCAAAGGTACCGTCAAGCCTGTATGTTTCTTGGCCTGACCTGGACGAATCGAAGCAAGAGACGACTGACCTCCGGCCAGCTTATCAGCAAACTGCTTCATAACTCTTACATCTGTCGGTAACAAGTCCACAACACTCTCCGACTGTCCAGTACGCTCCAGGTAATCCCTGGCCCGCTGAAAAGATTCGTAACGCCGATTGGCAAACTCGATAAACACATCGGCGTTTCTCTTGCTGATTGGGACGTTCATCGGGAAATCATAACCAAGATGATGAAGATCCAAGGCCTTCACTTCATCGAACGGATACAGCTTCCGCCGGGTCACGCCGTGCCCGTCAAAATCCATTCCGTAGTCTTGAAGATGTTCCTTAAACTGTTTTGTCGCTTCGTCCAACCGACGCTGCTCCATCGCCTTACGGCGATCCCAAACATCAGGCATCTGCCAGATCTGATACCCGCGGCCGATCCCATACACGCGACGGCCGTACTGGTCCGCAGCAATCTGCCCCATCCGGCGCATTGACTGGTCCTGTTCCATCTGGTTCATCTTCTCCAGACGGGACCGCTGTCGCATCAGATCATCGAACTCATCCTCAATATCTTCATCCGGCGGCAGGAACGTCAGGAAATGCTGATACTTCACCATCAACATCTGCTGATAATCCCGCTCCAAAGCCAGATGATCGCCCAGGGCTTTTGCTTCTTCAGACTTGTTCTCAGCCCGTTCATACGCCTCGTGTTCATCCTTGAACCGATGATACAGCTTCCGATGTTCTCGCAGCCGGCTCGAATACGAACGAAGCCTGAAACCAAACTCCATCATTGGATCATTGACGGCCTGAACGGCCATACTCTCGTAATCCATGGACATAGCGTCCATCATCGGCGTGCGCACGGTCATCCGTTCCTTCGGAATCTGCTTGAGAACGGCATACACGCCGTTCATACAATCACGGATCACCTGCTCTTCACCATTTCGGATCAGCTTCATCCGATCGCTCTCAGAAAGACCTTCCCGCTTCTGCCGCGTATCCGCATACTGCACAATGCTCTCATGAACCTTCCGGTACATCGGGGACGGCGACTGTATGTTTGGTTGAAGCAGGTCGACAACAAATTCCCGCACGATCGCATTCGGCTTACGCATTTCAACCCGATTGGAATTTGCTGACCAATGATTCCGGTTCTCCGGAAGACAAAAAAGAAAAAACTGGGGAATCCCCTGCTGAGCCATCGTCTTATGGGCAAATGCCTTGATATAACACAAAGCATTCCGCTTGTCATACATGACCGACGACGCCATCATCTTTACACTCTGTTTTTCATCCAGAAATGTATCAATGCCACGCCGCAGATTCTTCTTATCCAAGGCCGACAGCTTGCCCTTCTGCGTACCATCCGGCATAATCGTTCCGCGACCATAATCCATCATCGTCAAATGACAATGCACATGGTTCGTATCTACCTGTATTACGCCGACGTAATGCAGATCGTCAAAATTCCGCGACATCTTCTGCAGGCCATTCATAATGGCCATCCGCAGCTTCAGCTGGTCTACATGACCAGCAAAATCACCGCGCTTCTCATGCACGAAATCAGGATCCAGGACCCCGTTCTCACGCAGATACTCTTCTGTAAACGACAGCACCGTTTCGATCGCTGTCTTTCCCCTGTCAAACCGGGATTGAATATCCCGGCTGACTTCCCGCAACTTCTGCTCCGACAAAGAAGGATTTCCATCGCCAAAAGCTACGCCGCCGCGCCGCTGCGCAGCCTGCATCTTATGACGAATCGTCGGAATATCTCCCCCTTCATTCACAGCCTGCTGACGGCGATCATACACCGCCAGATTTGAATCTCGTTTTCACGACAATATCCTGACTCAAACCCATCGATTACCGCCTCGCTTTCTGGATATACGACAAAAAGACAGCATCGACAGCTATGTCTGACATCTTTTTCTCATCCATCATCTCGGCAATCTTTTCAGGCGGAGGAGGTGCAATATACAGTTCACGCAACACCCGGAGACGGTATTTCACGTACTGCTTCCGGGACATCTTTTTCGAATTCGGCCCCATGACGCTCCTCTCCTTTCTGCCGTATTTTCTACATGCTATGCATGACCAAAAGTACCTTCAGAAAAGATCAGATATACTCGGGGTCATCAGACTTAGGACCGGGATCAGACTTATCAGCCAGCTCCTGCAAATGTTCCGGCACCTGACGGTGAGCCTGTTCCTGCTGCTGACGAGCAGCATCTCTGGCCAGGTCACGCTGATGAGCATCATTGATTTTTTCCTGATCACGAGCATTCGCAACGTCGCCGCCGGCCATATGCTCCTGAGAAGTCCGATCCTGCGGAACAGTATCACGTTCATCCTGCTTGGAATCCGAAGCTCTCTCAGCCTCAGGCATCTTTGCCTGCTGATTCTCTTCAGGCTTGTTCTTCTCAGCCATATCCTGCTGCTGCTGACGGGCTGCGTCCAGAGCAATATCCTTGGCATGAGCCTCATCGACTTTTGTCTGAGCGGCAGCATCTTCCACATCGCCGCCCTCCTGCATACGCAGGTCCTGATCATCTTCCAGCAGGTCACTCAGATCAAGCTCCTGAGCCTGCTGTTCAGCCTGACGGCGTTCCTGGACAGCTGTCTGCTGAGCAGGAGTCTCCGGCACAGTCGTCACCGTAGTCCGTACACCGGTCATATCCTGAGGAGTATCAGGCTTGTTCTTCTTATCTTCGGCATCGACTTCGCTGCCCGCATTCTCCGCCTGGACCTGCTGGGCCTTATCATGTTCCCGCAAGGCTTCCAGCGACATCCGCTTGCCGTCAAAACGCTTTTCCATACGATGAATGATGGTGCGATCTGCCTGAGCAATGATAGCGTCTTCCGGAGAAGCCTCATGATAATCGGCTTGAACATCCAAAGACACCTGCTCGGCAGCTTTCTGTTCGGCACGCTGCTGCTGTTCGGCTGCACTGTGCAGCAGCTCGGACTCCTCTTCCGGCGTGATATAATATTCAGCCGTATCCTGACGCTGAACCTGCTCTTCCACAACGGGCGCCGTCATGTACTGCATCAGCGGAGGATCCACATAACCGGAAGACTCGGCTGTCAGCAGAAATGTCTTATACCCCGGCGCCAGATCGATGCCGTAATAGTCCAGCAGACGGTCATTCCGACGATTCACGCCGGTACCCAGCACACCGACATAAAAAATCGGCAGGTTGACTTTCTCCTCGTCTTCCAGATCGCCGAAATTGTTGAACATATTGTTCTCATACGCGGCCGGATTCGGCGGCGGCACAACAGTCAGATCCAACAGACAGGGCAGCGTATATGTATTCTGACCCAGGATCGGCGGAATCGTAAAATTCTTGGAATAATACTGGCCGGTCTGAATGATATGAGCCAGCTCTTCCGGAGTCGGATAATACAGGATATCCTGGATCATACTCTGTGCATCCGCATCGCGGAAATACAAAGTGCTCACGTTGAACGGAAAATCGCCGTGGACTTCCTTGATTCTGCCGATCAGATGGAAATACGGCAGATACTCATGATCTTCAGACTCATGTGCCATAAAACCCTGAGCCGCCTCAAATGTCATTTCGGCCTTGATACCCTCCAGCCGAACGACATCTTCCATCTCCATGTACTTCGATTCGATATGCGAGGACAGCTTATCAATCAGCCTCGCCTGCAATTTCATGCTCATAGATGACTCCTTTCTGCGCGGTCAGCTTTTCTGATTTGTGTCTGCTGAAACAGTACGCACGAAAGATGCTCTGAACATGTTATGCATCTTTCGCACCATGAAGCAAATGAACTTCCATTGCGCGGCAGACACCAGAGCGACACCGCACAGACAGGGAAGCAGCCACATCATAAACAGGACGACCATGTCGCCCACCGAAAACTCTGCGAACGTCAAACCCTCAGCCACCGAAATACCGGTGGCCTGGAACATATTGATGGATAC
>CALVQV010000068.1 GCA_944358325.1 uncultured Bacilli bacterium | reverse complement strand
TATTAATTCTTTATTTTGATTTTCCTCGGGTCTTAAAAGGTATTCAATCAAAAGTGTAGCTTCTAAAGATGCTACGATCGCCACAAGTGGCGCAAAAGTCTTCTGTGGCATTTGGCTATGATCCTTATAGATCACTTCTAACAAGCGATCGCCAGGTCTTATCAAAGCCACCTGTCCAAAGTAAGAATCAACCGCCCCATGGATCAATACATCACCTTTTTCTTCACATATCTTTTCAAGGAGCAGTCTTGTTTCAATGTTGTCAAGACAATCGATAACGATCGCATCTTCTAAGATAAGCTCTTTATTACTCATGGTGAGATAGGTCTTATGGGCCTCGATCTTTAGATCACCAAAGATCTTTAAAAGCTCTTCTTTACACACCTCAACCTTATAGTGTCCCAAGTTTTCTTCATTGGCATAAAGCTGACGGTCAAAGGTCCTATAGGTGATGATGTCACCATCGATCAGTCTCAGATTTTTAATGCCTGAGCGCACCAATATCTCTAAGACGCGCATCCCAAGCCCGCCTGTCCCGACAACGATGACCTTGGCTTTAGAAAGAGTCTGCTCCTCTATTGGATCAAAGATCTTTTCGAGGAACCTTTTTTCATAGATTTTAACTTCATCGCCTTTATGGATCTCACCCTCTTTGATCACCTTGGCAAAGACACCGATCTTAGGCATCACACACTTGCCACTCATCTTGGCGATCGCACAGCCTGTATGACACTCTTTGCCGATCTGGATAACTTCTAAAAGTACCGCGCCTACTTGAAGGATCGTCCCTAACTTCAGATCGCAAAGATCAAGATCATCGACTAGGATATTTTCACCATAGGCCCCATAGGGCAATTTAGGATAGGCTTCTTGGTATTTTTTAATGTCCTTTAATGACATTAAGGAAACCTGGCGATAGCTGCCGGCATGGGCGTCATTTTCAAAGCCATAGTCATAGCGACAAAAAGCTTTTTCGACCTCGCTTTTAGCGATCCCCTTTTTAGCACTTAAACATAGTGCAATTACTCTAGCCATACTCACCTACGCGCACAATCTTGGATCGAGCCCTTTAAGATCCCCAAGGCGTGATCCAATACCGGCAAGATATAGTTAAGACATTCATCGACCGCCTTAGGAGATCCTGGCAAATTGATGATGAGGGTCTCGCCTTTAATGCCTGACACCCCTCTTGACAACATGCCCTTTAAGTTGATCGAAACACTATAAGAGCGTAATGCCTCGCTGATGCCAGGCACTTCTTTATCAATCACTGCCTTGGTAGCCTCGGGGGTATTATCGCGCTTTGATAGCCCCGTGCCGCCGCTTGTGATGATGAGGTCTAGATCTTTAGACCACAGATTTAACTTTTCTATGATGTCTTCAAGATCATCGGCGATCACTTCATGTCTTAGGACCTTATAGCCTTCCCTTTCTAAGATCGCCTTGGCCTTTTGACCAGACAGGTCATTTTGAAGGTCGCCTTTACGACTGTCACTTAGGGTCAAGACCCCGACTTTATAATCTGGCATAATCACTTTTTCCTCCCTTTTTCTCTAAAAGACAGATCTTTTCAATGACCATGGCGCGATCAATGGCCTTGCACATATCATATATCGTTAAAGCTGCCACGCTCACCGCACTTAGAGCCTCCATCTCGACCCCGGTGATATAGTGTGTCTTAACTTCAGAAACAATATCGATCTTATTATTTTCTGCATCGACCTTAAAACTGATATCGACACTTTCTAAAGGAATATTGTGACACATGGGGATAAGCTCAAAGTTGCGCTTGGCTGCCATGATTCCAGCGACCTGGGCCACCGCTAAGACATCGCCCTTTTGCATCTTCCCTTCGATGATCTTTTCGATAGTTTCCTTTTCCATTTTGACTATCGCTAAGGCTCTAGCCGATCTTAAAGTGCTCTTTTTAGCACTGACGTCGACCATGCGAGCTCTTTTTTCTTCATTGAAATGTGTAAATTCCATTTTATCCCCCGATCTCATTCATATCTCTTTTAGTCAGCTCATCACTATTTTTAGACGCTGGCTTTAAAGAAATGATCTTTTTTAAAACACTTTCTAATTCATTTTCTCTTAGACCTTTTAGATCAAACTCCTTCTTTGCAAAAAGGCAGGTCTTTAAATAGCCGTCTGATGTCAAGCGCAAGCGATCACACTTTTCGCAAAAGCTGTGGCTCAAGGCACTGATCGCCCCGATCTTGGCGCTTGAGTCCTTGATCTTATAGATCTTGGCGACTCCTTCGATCAGTTCGGTTTTTTCTAAAAGAGAGTTTTGATCTAGAACTTTTTGTGGATCTAGGAGGCAGTCTTTAAAATCTCTCGCGACCCCGATGGGCATCAGTTCAATAAAGCGCACATCAACTTGATTGTTTTTGGCAAAAGCGATAAAATCATCGATCTCACCATCATTAAA
Organism: uncultured Bacilli bacterium; assembly: GCA_944358325.1. GTDB lineage: Bacteria > Bacillota_I > Bacilli_A > RF39 > UBA660 > CALVXF01. The sequence goes on along the minus strand of CALVQV010000068.1, from coordinate 212 downwards.
GCCCTTTAATAAGACGGCATTGATCTTAATCTTAAAATACTTCTTGGCCTCTTTGATGGCGTCTAAGACGGTTTCTAGATCCGCGCCCCTTGTGATCTTAAAATATTTATCTTTATCTAGGCTGTCAAGCGAGATGTTGATGCGGTCAACACCCGCCTCTTTTAAGGTCTTGGCCTTGTCTTTTAAAAGATAGCCATTGGTGGTAAGACAAA
>CALVQV010000067.1 GCA_944358325.1 uncultured Bacilli bacterium | reverse complement strand
AAGTTTAATCTGCGCCAATTAAGTGGCAATGACGAAAGTCTCAATCGCTGGGTCATCGTCCCTGATGTCAACCGTCCGGGGCTAGAGCTTGCGGGCTATTCACAGGAGAATGACCTCAAGCGTGTGACCGTTTTTGGAAACAAGGAGATCAAATATCTTAGCCGCATTACAGATATAAATTATCTAAGGGATCGCTATAACGTCTTAACAGACGCCTACACCCCCTGTATCATCTTGTCTTCTAATCTGGAATGTCCCAAGGAGCTTTTAGAGATCGCCCAAAGCAAGAACTTCCCGATCTTTGTCAGCGACTTTAAGACCTATCGCTTAGTGGTCCAACTCATCGTCTTTTTAGATGAAAAGCTCGCGCCCAGCGACACAAAACACGGGGTCATGATGAATGTCTATGGATTAGGAGTTTTACTTACGGGCGAAAGCGGGATCGGTAAATCCGAACTGGCGCTGGAACTCATCAGAAGAGGTCATATGTTAGTGGCTGATGATCGCGTCGATATCTATCGCATGCATAACGATCTTATTTGCGAGGCGCCTTCGCTTCTTCACAATATGCTTGAGCTTAGAGGTGTCGGTGTGATCGATGTGACCCTGCTTTATGGGGCGACCTCGGTCTTAGAAAGATGTCAGCTTGATATGGTCATTAAGCTTGAGCCCTATACCCCGATCAATAATCCCGATCGCTTGGGGATCAAAGGTTATGATACGATCGATATCTTAGGACTCGAAAAACCTTATATGAAGATCCCGGTGCGCGAAGGAAGAGCTATGGGGGTCATTATTGAATCGGCCGTCGCCAACTTCCGTTTACAAAGTGCCGGGGTTGATGCCGCCAGGATTTTTACAGGACGCGTCTTTAACTATATCCAAGAAGAAAATGCCAACAGAAAGGATTAAGAATAAATGCAGTTTTTTCCAACCAGACAGATCTTTTTAAGCATCGGCGATAACCTCCATGTCACTTGGTATGCTGTCCTTATCATCTCCGGTGCCTTCTTGGCTTACTTCTTAAGCCGCTATTTCTTTAAGAAAAACAAATATCCTTTAGAGTATCTCGACGATCTATTTTTGATCGTCTTATGGACTGGGATCATCGGCGCCCGCCTTTGGTTTTGCGCCTTTTATGACCTTAGCTACTACTTGTCCAATCCCTTAGAAATAATTGCCGTTTGGGATGGCGGACTCGCAATACAGGGCGGTTTTATCTTTGCGATCATCGCAGCCTTTATCTACACCAAAAGACATAATCTAAGCTTTTTAAGGATCGCTGATATGATCGCGCCTAATGTCTTATTGGCGCAGGCTATTGGCCGCTGGGGCAATTTCGTCAATAAGGAATGTTTTGGTTTTGAAGTCGATTCTTCTTATTTTGACGGCTTCCTCTCTTTCTTAAAAGAAGGCATGTATATTAACGGCCACTATTATGAGCCGATGTTTTTCTATGAAAGTTTAGGCTGTGTCTTGGGTTTTATCCTCATCGTCTTTGTCCTTAAACGCTTCCAAAACAAAAGAGGCGATCTCTTGTGGGCCTATTTCATGTGGTATGGCCTCATTCGTTTCTTTATTGAAGGACATCGCCAGGATTCCTTGATGCTTGGGCCTTTGCGCATGGCGCAGGTCACCTCGATCATCTATCTCTTAATTGGTCTTTTAGGTTTCGTCGGTCTATTCGAAAGGTTCTTCAAAAGACCAAGACCCACGATCTTATTTGATCTTGACGGGACTCTTTTAGATACCCAAGAGGGGATCCTTGAAAGCTATACAGAAGTCTTTAAAAAACACGGCAAGCTTGATCTTTTGACTGATGATGTGAAAATTGAGGTCTTAGGACCGACTTTAGAAGAGATCTTTCAAAAATATATCCCAGAGATCGATACAGAGACGCTTTGTGAAGAATATCGCCTTCACAATAACTCCATCTTTGCCAAGGTCAATAAGCCGATGCCAAATGCTGAAAAGCTTTTGAAATACCTAAACGACAACCATTATCATGTTGGGATCGTGTCCACTAAGCGCCATGAGACGATCAAGATGAACCTTGAACTCTTTAAGCTTGATAGCTACATCGAAGCGATCGTCGGCTGTGATGATGTCATTAACCAAAAACCTTCGCCCGATGGGATAAATAAGATTCTGAAAGAAAAACACTGGTCAAGAGATGAACTCCTCTATATCGGCGACAGTGTCGGTGATGTTAAGGCCGGCATTAATGCCGATGCCTATACCATCGGCTTCTTGTTCAACAAGGGGAAAGAAGAAGCTTTGAAAAAAGCCGGGGCCAATGAATATATTAACGATCTCATCAAAATAGAAGATATCTTAAAAGAAGATCACTACTTTACCTATAGGAAGAGATAATATGCCAAAGATCACCTGTCCCAATTGTCATACGACCTTTACCATTTCCGAAGATGCCTATTATGACATCTTAAAACAAGTCAAAGACGACGCCTTTTTAAAGGAGTTAAAAGAAAGAGAAGAACTCTTAAACCGATCTAAAGAGAAAGAGCTTGAAAATGAGCGCTTAAAGCTCAATCAAAAACACGAAAAAGAGCTGTCTTTACTAAGGCAAGAATTAAATGACCTTAAAAAAGAAAAGGAACTCTTAAGTTCAGCTTCCGAAGACAAGGCGCAGGCCCTAGTGGCCAAGGTGCGCCTAGAAGAAGAAAAGAAAAGACAAAACATGGAATTGTCTTATCTAAATGACCTCAAAACCTTAGAAAACAAGAACCAAAAACTCGCAAGCGAAAAGGAAGAAAAAAGGCTGGAGCTTAAAAACGAATATGATCTCTTGCTTAAGAAAAAAGATGATGAGATCGCCTATTATCGCGATCTAAAAGCCCGTGCCTCGACCAAGATGATCGGCGAGTCCCTAGAGCGACATTGCGAAGAAAAATTCAATATGATAAGGGTCTTGGCCTTTAAAAAAGACTACATAAAAAAAGACAAC
>CALVQV010000066.1 GCA_944358325.1 uncultured Bacilli bacterium | reverse complement strand
ATCATTGCCCAAAACATCGCTGATCGTGTCAAGATCGATGAATATTACAGCGAAGTGAAACCCGAAGATAAATATAAGATCATCAAAGATCATCAAAAAACAGGCTTAGTCGCCATGGTAGGTGATGGGATCAATGATGCGATCGCTCTAAGTGGGGCCGATGTCTCTTTCGCCATTGCCGAGGGCAGTGACATCGCCTATGAGTCTAGCGACTTGATCCTTATGAAAAACGATCTGCGAGATATTCCCTTTATGATGAGGCTCTCTAGTTTCACAATGCGCGTCATCAAAGAAAATCTCTTTTGGGCCCTATTCTATAACGTCATCTTTATCCCCTTAGCAGCCGGGGTCTTCTATCCCGCTTTTGGGATCATGCTAAACCCGATGATCGGTGCCTTTTCGATGTCGATCAGCTCGATCATCGTCTTATCTAACGCTTTAAGAATCAGGAAAATGCATAAAAAGGAGGAAATTAAAGTTATGCCAAGAACTGTTAAAATTGAAGGAATGATGTGCCAGCACTGCGTCAAACATGTAAGTGACGCTCTAGTCAAGCTCGGCTTAAAGGCTGAGGTCTCGCTTGAAAACAAGTGCGCTATCGTCTATGGCGATGCCAGCGACGAAGCCATTAAAGAAGCTGTTACAGAAGCTGGTTATGAAGTAAAGGAGATCATCAATGAGGGCTGATCATCAAAAGGTGATCCGCAATCTTAACATCGCTAAAGGTCAGATCGAAGGCATCATAAGCATGATCAAAGAGGACCGCTATTGTCTTGATATCTACGATCAGATAAATGCCACCAGAGCGATCTTGGCTAGAGTCAATTCCACCATCATGGAAGAACACCTCAAGACGTGCGTAAAGGAAGCAATCTTAAGCGGCGATGACTCCAAGATCGACGAAGCCTTAAACGCTATTAAAAAAGGACGCTAGGTCCTTTTTATTTAAGAAAATAGCTATCTCTTAAGTTGTTTCTGTGAGATAGCTATTTAAAATAAAGGCAAAGAAGATGGAGTCCATCTAAATGATAGAATGCTGATTTTATCCTGCTTCGCATAAAACTTGATATACTTCTGAATCTAATTTTGCATCTCCTTTGTAAAGTTCAAGTTTGATCTCATAAACATTGTCCACACACTTTTTTAAATATCCGTCTTCGTCAAAAAAGTCAGAGGCAACACTAAAAGTTCCCTGAGGCGTTACGCTTTGGGGTATATTTATCTTGCTTCCTAAAATATACTTATTCAGATCATCTTCCAAAAAGATTGGCTTAATGTAGTAATCGTTTGAATCAAGTTTATATTCATTGGTATCGACATATAAATTTATCCCATATTGAGTAGAACCATCAGCGAAATCTATATTGCTGATCACCATTTTGAGATCTTTGATATTGAGAGTCTCCAGTTTTGTTTTGGGTAATTCACTAATGATAAGAGATGCCGCTGCTGCCACCAACAAAATAGCGAAGAGTAAAAATATTTTCGTATATTTTTTCATCTTATCCTCCTTTCTTTTCGCATTGATAACTTAATGAAAAGCAATTTGTGTTTATGGCCACTTTATAGTTAGGCATAAATTGAATGCACAAAACATAGATATGCCCAACTAATCTGTGCCGCCGTTTTTATGCCGCGAAGGGACGTAGTTCAACATATTTTGCGCTTCTTTTTTCTCAATCAAATTATAATATGACTCGCCAGTACACAGCAACATTTAAAGTTAATTAATAGAGCTTCCCTTTAAATAAATATATTCATATAGGTGCTGTGCACTAAATGCTTTATTAAAAACAGTTGTCTGATATATAAATACATACAAGACAACTGTTTGCTGTACAAATCGAAAGTGTTTACAGTTTTTATAGCGCTTCTAACTCTGCTTTTATATCTTTGATCTCTCTGATGGCGTAATCAACTTGTCTTTTAGCCTCAGAAATGCGACTTTGCATAAGCCAGTCCGTCACAAGGCCATCAAAGAAATAGTCGGCAAAGGATAAAAAATCGCCGGTATTGAGATTGACATCTAAGATCCTATCGACATCTTCGAGCTCATCTTTAAAATGATGGATCGCTCTTTTGGCATCTTCTAAAGCCTCAGAGGCATTGTTCATTTTGGAATGTTTGAGAAAGGTCGTAAAAAGACCGCCGCCCAACATATCAACGATCCCCCAGTTGCCGGCACTAGACAATGCTTCCTTGGCTTCATAGAGATAATCAAGCGCTTCATCAGCTGCCTCGATCGCCTCATCGATCTCATCTTGATATATTACCCTAGTCATCTTTATTCCTCATTAGCCTTTTTGACTAATTTCTTACATTTTCTTTCAAATTCATGCCTATCTAAAAGCACCACGGCCCCACAGCCCTGACACTTGATCTTAACATCAGCACCAACTCGAATGATCTGCCACAGCTTGCTTTTGTGGCAAGGGTGCTCTTTTTTCATCTCTACGATGTCATTTAAACCATATTCACTGATCATACCTTACTTCTCCCTTTTTTAAGATTGTCCATTTCCCCTTTTTGTTTGACCCCTTTCTAGAAATCAAGCCCTTTTCATTTAAGCTTTTAACTGTCAATTTATCCAAGGTCAAATAGGGGTCATCACAAAGCATCAAATAAATCTCTTTTTCATCATCTGTTATATTTATAGGTTCATCTATAGGTTCAAGAGATTTGTTTCTAAACAAGATTACTCTTATCACGCTTTCCGTTTCTTCAATCAGAGGTTCCTTAAGTCCATATTCCTTGCCTTAAAGTTTCTATAGCTAATCCCCCAATTGACAGTATCCTTTAAGAATTTATTATGGTCTTTTAGAAGTTCTTTTTTTAAATTAAATATTGTTTCCTTCTTTAAAATAAATTCTGTTTGTCATTTTTGCCTCATTTCATAAGCTTTTAGGGTATTTTGCATAAGGCAGGCGATTGTCATCGGTCCCACGCCTTTCGGGACTGGAGTGATAGCCGAAGCTTTTTGGGATACCTTTTCAAAGTCCACATCGCCGCACAGATGCCCATCTAAACGATTGATCCCCACATCGATGACTACCGCTTCTTCTTTGATATCTTCTGCTTTTAAAAACTTGGGCTGGCCGATCGCAACGATGACAATATCATATAACTTGGTCAAGGACTTCAGATCCTTGGTGTAAGAATGCGCCAATGTGACGGTTGCATTAGCACTTGTCAACATGCGCGCCAAAGGCAGTCCTACAAGCTTGCTTCTTCCGATCACGATCACATTTCGGCCCTCGACTTCGATCTTGGAGCGTCTTAAGATCTCCATGACCCCCAAAGCGGTACAGGGGAAAAGCCCGTCTTCTCCCTTAAACAAGCGTCCACTATTAAGAAGACTCAGACCATCAACATCTTTTGAAGCATCGATCGCGCTAATGACCCTGGCTTCGCAAAGGTGCTTGGGAAGTGGCAGCTGCACTAAG
>CALVQV010000065.1 GCA_944358325.1 uncultured Bacilli bacterium | reverse complement strand
ACTGTCTACAATGTCTTGCAGCGATACAGACAACGGATTGTCTACATTCAATATTTGGATAGGCTCGATTCCGTCATTTTGTGCTTCTTTATGTGTACATGCATCAAGGCTGAGCGCAATACAAAGTACAGGTATAACTTTCCATTTCATTGCATTTTTTTTTGATATTAACTAATTTCATTTTTTAAACTCATAATAAAGAATAATTCCATTATAGTTTTCACCATTATCACTCATCAACAATCCTAACTTTTCTTTTCCTTGTGAAGATAATTTATTACGATAATGAAAAAACAAATCTTTTTGAGCCGGCGATACATAATAATAGACGCCCGAATTTGTACACTCTCCAAATGTCAAGTTAAGAAGATTAGTCCCTACGTGATCGAACAATATATTTTCTTGTAATGAACCACTCCAACAAATATCACCGGAAGAGAAATCTGCAAAGACATAACAATTATTAATTTTATTTTGAATACGGCATACAAATATACTGTCGTGTTCTATATAATCGTGAATATCGGAATAATTATCCATTGTATAGAGTTTCATAGCCCCTTCTACAGAATTAATATTTATTCCCTCCAAATCTTCTTTTGTCATCCATTTCTGAGATTCAATAGATAAATAAGGTACAATACCACGTTCTGAATCTTCTCTAAAAACTGTGTTGGAAAATAAATTGGAAAAGCGAATGCCATTCCGTCCATAATTAAGAAAAGGACCTCCTGTATTGGCTAATCTTCCACTCCATCCTGCATTATACTGCACAGGGTCAATGTGACAATCCAATAACTCTCCGCTCTTCGCATCTATAATGGCAAGCAAAAATTCTTTTTCCTTGCCGGCAATCGGCATATAAGTATTTCCATAGATAAGCCCATCATAATATTGAATGTTAGAGATACCTGTCGGACAAGGCATCGATTTAATGAATTCACCAGAAGCAATATGATACAAATTTATTTTCTGTGAATCAAAATCAAGTACATAAACTATTCCTGAATCAGTATCATAAGTAAAATCTCTGGGAAAAACATATTCGGAAGGCCCTTGCCCTATACTTCCAAGTTGACGAATAAACTGTCCTTTTTTATCGAACACCAAAAGTTTTTTAGCAACATACGCGTCTAACACTAAAAGATAATCATCACAAAAAGCAATTTTATCCATCGAGCCAATCAAAGCTTCATCGAATATCGTATCCAATGCGATCACATCAACATTTTCTTTATCAAACAAAGACGACATTTCTATGAAATCTTTTTCTTTTGTAGCATCCAAGTTGATTACAAAACGACTCTTATCGACAAAAGTCTCTGTTGAAACACATGCAACCATAAGGCTATTTAAACCTATAAACAATGCCGATATTATTTTTTTCATGCCATAAATAAATTTTATCTGTGCAAATTTACAATGTCAATTCGACATAAAAAAAAAAAAAATTAGCTTTTTTTATCAAAAAACACCATTACATTTCACTAAAAACACCCTGACAAATAAAAAAATTTGTTAAGGCGTTTGGGAGGATTTATCAAGACGCTTTTTCAAATTTCTACAAAGAAAAACGAACAAGAGTATCGTTCTTCTTAATTATTTTTACAAATAAAGTTACACAATAAGTTCATACGTCCCCGCATGGTCCTATTACATCTTACATATCATCTCTTTTTATCCATACTCAATTGCTGAAAGATATCATCCCGCAACCGATAAAAAACCAATACCGGATTTATTTCTTCACGTTCCTTTCTCAAAAGCAATGGTTCAACAGAATCTACCAACATTGTTTTTACAGCATCTATATCTTCTTTCGTCTGAAAAGCTGATTCCGGATAATAAATTGCTGTTCCAACATATTGTTTACGGGAGACATCATAAAACCGGGTAGACTCAAAATCGAAATCCAAAACATTATCCATATCATTTCTAATATTTTTTATGAAAACAGCCTTGTTATCGGACAAACGTATCAACAACAAACCTCTTTTATCGGCAGAAGTAAAAAAACTCTGCCACAGATACAGATCATCGTGAAACGGGTTGGTGTACGTATAGTAAAGACCTTTTTCTTGAGCCTCCGCCATACCATCCACATTTTTACTTGTTTCATAATATGGTGTATGGAAATCTAAATAGTAATTCATCCATAAATTCTTTCCGTCAAGACGATAAATACTTCTTTTATATATAGGAGAAAAATAGATAGACGAATTACTATTTTCAAAATATGGACTTCGAACTGTAGAACCTTCAACTTGTAAATTTTGGGAAAAGAACGTATTTTGTATGGTAAAATGGGCATCGGTCAAAGCTATAAGCGAAGACTGTTCTTCATTTCCTAAACCATAAGGAGCCAATGCAAACAAAAATCTTCCATCAGACAAATGCTTAAAACGAGTTGCCCGGAATGGTAATTGCCGCATACTTCCTAACGTTCTCCGATGATCATATACAAGTATAGACGATTTGGCACCATCCAATAGATATAAAGAATCGTTGTCTACATCAAAATCATACAGCCGAACAACCTCACCCGGTCCTTGTCCGCGGGTATAGACATCATCTATAAAGTTTCCTTCCAAATCAAATCGTTTTAACTGTTCCCGCACGTCACTAACATAAATCAAACTATCGGTTATTTTAATATTAGTAGGTGCATATAAATAAGAAGAATCGTTTGTTTCCAATTCTACATACTGTACATCTTTTATAAGCATACTTAATGGCAATTCATCTACGCTACATACATCCATATCAAGTACCACCGTACTGTCTGCAATCTCACTCCTTTCGATCTTCTCTGCCATTTCAGCCATTCGCTCCGGATTGGAACAAGAAATTACAAAAAACAAGATCAGTAAACTCAGTAACGTTTTCCACATAGCAATGCAAGTGTAAATGTTCTAATTTTATAAAAAAATATTTTTGCAGATTTTTTCACTAAAAACACCATTACATTTCACTAAAAACACCCTGACAAATAAAAAAATTTGTTAAGGCGTTTGGGAGGGTTTATCAAGATGTTTTTATGGTTTCATCAACGCATGGTGTAAAAAATCAACATGCTCCCTTCGTGTTTGAACTGTTCTGCTATGGTTTCTGTCAATTATAAGAATATCGTTTTTTCAGAATATACCGATTGCTTAACGAATC
>CALVQV010000064.1 GCA_944358325.1 uncultured Bacilli bacterium | reverse complement strand
TGAGGGAATAATAACTCAAAAGTTAAGTATAGGGATGGATTATAAAAATATAAACAAATCTTTTGGGTATACTTTTATAGAATTATACGAGGTTATGCTAGCTACTAATGTTGAAAAGGTTTTGGATAAAACAAAGGATGAAGAGTATTTTATAACCGAAAAACTAGATGGTTTGAGAATGATAGTTGTGGTAGACGATAAAGGAAATAAAAAAGCTTATAGCAGAAATGGATTAGCTTACGAAGGTCTCGATTCTTTTCTAAACGAACTAGATTTGCACAATAACAGTATGTATGATGGAGAATTATTATACTTTGATAGTACTTTAAAATCCGATGAGAGATTTAGAAAGACGAATGAAATCGTGAGATGTAAGGGGGAAAAGGATAAGAATTTATTACAATATCATATTTTTGATTCAGTTGATTTAATTGAATTGAAAGACGATGCGTTACATCAACCCTATGCTGATAGGAGAAGATATTTAGATGAAAATTTATCTGAAAATCAATATCAAAAAATAGTTCCAGTTTTATATCAAGGAAAAATAGACAACAAGGTGTTTGAACTATTAGATACTGTTGTCGAACAAGGGTCTGAGGGATTAATGGCAAACCTATTTGATGGTGTCTATGAGTTTGGTAAGAGAAGTAAGAACATCTTAAAGTTTAAAAAGTTCCATGACGTAGACCTACTTTGTATAGGTATGGAAGAAGGAGATGGTAAATACAAAGGTATGTTAGGTAAAATCTTGGTTGAATATTATGGATATGAGGTTGGAGTAGGGTCAGGGTTTACAGATGAACAAAGAAAATACTACTGGGAAAATAAAGATGAGATAGTTAAACACATAGTCCAAATAAAGTATTTCGAGGAGAGCAAAGATAAAGAAGGTAATCTAAGCCTAAGATTCCCAATCTTCACGGGTAGAATAAGAGATGATAAAAACGAGGTGTCATATGACTAAACTAGAACAAGGACAGATATTTAGAACTCTATCAAAAGTAAACAGCTTATCTGAGAATGAGGATTGGTTAGTTTATGATGTGATTGAGCTAAAGAAAATGAAGTATTATAAGTTATCTCTAGCAAATGCTCAAGCTTACAGATGTATAGCTATAATTACATTTGATGAAATGGAAGAAGCTTTAAATAGTGGTAAAATTCAACTCTTAAATAAAAAGAAAATCAAAAAGAATAAAGAAGTAGTAGAATGAGAATACTAATCTTCTTACTGCTGACAACTTCACTATTTGGAATGTCAGTTAAAGATGTCAACAGAGATATTGATAGGCTATTCACAGTAGTCAATCAATATCAAGACATCTGTGTAAATGATAATTATTATAGAGTTGATTTAAAAAAGCTGATCAAAGCAACTGCTCAAATAGAGAGCAGATTTGGTAGAGATGAGTACAAAGGTAGAGTTGCCAAGACTTTATTCCAATTTGAGATTGATACAGCAAGTCATTATGTTAAGAATGTAGGAATACTTAAATCGCATTTAGAGAGTGAATTAGATAGAAAAATAAGTATATACAATGAAAAAGATTGTGTATATGTCACATATTTGATTTATATGGCGAAATTTCGCTTTCATAAAGAGTGGTTGGACAAATACTATGACCAATATTATGAAAACGATATAGAGTGGCTCATATATAAAGTCTTTTGGAACAGTTATTTAGGTGCAACTACAAAAGAAAAATATGATTTCAGATTAAAAGAGTTAATAGAGGAGGGAATTTTAATAAATGATGACAGTAAATAAGGAAAGCTTTTCAGGAGTACACTATAAAGGAATTACGTGGTATAATATTTGTGATAATGGTGAGAAGTGGCTAAAGAGTATTTATGAACATGATAAAGGAATACAAAAGAAAGTACAGGATGTATCACATGTAATAACTAAATTAATTGTAGATGGAAAGAGAGTTGAATAAATATGAATCCAAATATTCAAAATTTAATAGAAATGTATAATCAATATGGGGAGAATGAAAACAGATTCATAGAACATAAGGTTATAGATTTGTCTAAAGGTTATATAGATCATCTGACAAGTAGGTATATAGCTAAGGAATATTATGAAGATTTAAGGCAAGAGCTTACAATAGCTCTAGTCTTATCTGTTAGAAAATACAGTAAGGACAGCAAAGCTAACTTTGAAACATATGCTTATAGGGCAATGAATAATGCTTTGATTAGGAAATTGAGATACCAAAGGTTAGTTAGAGTTCCAGAGCATTTAAAGTGGGGGGATTATGCTGTTCCTACGACATCAAATATAGTAACAAAGAATGATAAGACTGTAGATCTTTATGGTTATAAATGTGAAGCACCTGTCTATAGAGCTAATTTAAACTCTTTAACTAAAAGAGAGAAGACTATATTAGAGATGAGATATCAAGGCTATACATATGGAGAGATAGCAAACAATTTAGACTGTGCAATAGAAACAGTTAAGAAATATTTGAGAAGAGCGACAACTAAAGTAGAGGGAGAAATGATATGATGAAAATTAAAGTATTTACACATGGAGAAGATATAGATGGATTAGGATGTGGTTTCCTAATCCAATTAGCTCACAAAGATGATGAGGTTGATATACAATATGTTAATTATAATGATGTCAATGTGGCACTTTATAACTTCTTAAAATCAGGAGCTGTAGATTATTATGATAAAGTTTATATTACAGACATATCTATAAGTGAGAAGATGTGTAATTGGATAGAGCAAGATTACTGGCACAAATTTAAACTGATAGATCATCATATTAATGAAGGAACAGAACATTTGGATAATTATATATGGTGTAGGAGAAGAGGAGAGGAAGATGGAGAAGTTCGTTCAGCAACATATCTAGTAGCTAAATATTTAGACTTGTTAGGACAATATAAATTTATAGATGACGTAGTGAGGCATATAGACAACTACGATACATGGAAGTGGCAAAGTAAAGAGGATTTATTTGCTAAAACTATGAATGATGTATTCTACATAATAGGAAGAGAAAGATTCTTAGACAATCTGTGGGAACAATTTTACGATGGAAACAAATGCTATACTGTGGATAATAAGATAGAATTTATGCTCGAGCTAAGACAAGAGGAGTATGAAAGACACTTAGAAAATGCTAATAAATATATGAAAAGAATA
>CALVQV010000063.1 GCA_944358325.1 uncultured Bacilli bacterium | reverse complement strand
ATTTATTGATAATCCGGTACTGGGAGAAAAGTCACAGTCTTTGCATAAAATGCCCTATTCATATATTATTTCGCATTCGTTTGGTTTTGATAGGCCGCTCAATAATTTTAGGAACACGCTTTTGCCAGAACCATTTGGTCCTTCTAGTATTATTTTGTTCCCCTGTTCGATCTTAAGACTGACACCTTCGTATAGTGTTTCATTCTTGAATCTCTTAGTTAAATTATTAATTTGTATCATAGAATATCTCCTTTTTTATTTGATATATATTTAACCAAACGATATGTGACATACAGCAATAGGGCATAGGCCATAGCATATATGATCTCGTCCTTAAAGCTGTTGGCAAATGTTACAACATTAGTATAAAACAATACGTCAAGACATATGCCAAAAGTTAAGATGATCACGATGATATATTGTACATTTATTCCTAATGACAACCCTACAAATAAGGCTAGGTTTGCCAATATGTTAATTAGTAAAGTTACTTTGATAAAAAATCCGAATAAATTAATTACCAGCATCAGATCAAAACCGCTGATAAACATTGCAAGCACTGTTTCTAGTATTAATACACAAGAAAGGCCGGCAATTGCAGAAAGAAGTACCGAGGCACCAAACTTAAATGTCCAGTTATCATCACGTATGGCCACCATTTGATAAAAAGATAAGGTATCCTTGATGTTTTTGATGATGTCGTTTATCAATAATAATAAAACGATGATAAATCCTGATATAAAAGCCACATTGATCGTGGAGAATCCCCAGGTGTTAAAGTTTGCAAAGTTTAAATTAGCCAGTCCCACCAAGACTACCGGATCATTTATCTTTCCATTTAAAATTAAAGAAGCATATAGATATATGAGTGTTATCGGGATCAAATATTTGAACACCGTTTTTAAACATGCCAGTTTTTTGATCACAGACGCATCTTTTAGATAAGAGATTAAAAGATACCTTGTGATTAAAAAGAAAAGGATATTCCTAAGAAAGATAAAGATCAATATATTGAGTTCCAGATCATTGAATATGGGATAAAAGATATTTATAAATATATTAAATAGATAGGGCAGATTATTATCGTATCGGATTATCGTAGCCATAAACAACATGATGATCACTACAATATATTTATATATATCTTTTTTAAACATCATGATCAGATTATTTAGCGCGATCAATATCGTTATAAAGTAAGCTGTTATCTTTATGTTGAGTAAGATATTAAACAAAAGATTTCTGTCACTTAACCTTAGACAGTTGAGCATCGTCGCTATTGCAGCGGTCAATAAATATGTTGTGGCAATTATTAATAAGACGTATATGTTATTAACTATCTCATTATCGACAAGATCGACGAGACTTTTACGCCGTATGGCAACCAGATCATGAAAGGTAAACTTTGACATAGATACCCACATAATAGTAAAGATCGCAAAATAATAAATATTTTGTAGTGGCACTGCGTAGGGGCTCATTAAGGAAAACAAGCCTACAACTATAAAATTTGCCGCTAATGATAATTTGAAGATGCTTTTATAATCTCTCATATGATCTTGCTTTCTTATAGATCAGGAAGATGCCTAAAAATAAGGGGATACAGTTAGTCAAGATGATAAGTATCGTGGAGAAACCATAATAATCACCAGAGCCCATTAAAAGCGAAGGCATGAAATAGATCGCAATATTAGATATTGCGCTGCCGATCCCCCCTAAGTAAAGAATTACACCGCCAACAAGCGTTAAAGCAAAATAATATAAGTTAGAGTACAAAAATGACTGCCAGGGCTTAGTTACTACTAAAGCCAGGGCGTTGGCAAAAAAGCTATAGATAAAAGGCATTATGAAAAACCTGATAAAGCCTTCTAAAAGGAAATAGATAAAAATGTGATCGTAATATAGATTTTCCGAGAAAATATCGGTCAAAATATAGCGTGCTGATAGTGAGCTTTCTTTATCTGCAATCTGATTCACAAATATTAAAAGCAATAAATAAGCCGCAAAGAAAGCGATCGCTACTTTTAAAGAGCTTAAAACGACTTTCTTAGAAATATACTTTGCATAGCCATCTTTCCTACTTAACACAAAAACATCGATTGTATCAAGTTCTCTAAAAATCCAAAAAGAACAAATTGAAGCTATTACAGGCAGCAAGATCTGAAATAACTGTGTCGACCAGATGATCATTGACTCATAGCCATAATAGAAGATGTCATTATATTTCGCATATATTTCAAAAAAACCATAATCACCATTTAGTGTTGGAATATCGCCATTTTCATATAAGAACTTTACCTGTTCATCAAAGCTGAAAAGACACTCAAAGAATCTTGCGATAAAGCTGTAATTCATATTCATAGACACAACTATAATAGTTATGCATAATGCAAAGATAGCCAAATATTTTATATTTAATTTAAACATTATTTTACTCATATAAGTATCTCCCAACAAGCACCTCGATAATTAGTGACATTTACTAATAAATAAGATATGACTGTCACCAAAATATCTAAAATGTTGTGCCTATTTACAATTTATATTATATATTATTTGCGTATTTCGTGCATGATCTTTGGCATATAATAAAGTCCATGCATCTCGATAGAGACGCATGGAATAATGTACAGAACCTTTAGCTCGGTGACCAAGTACCG
>CALVQV010000062.1 GCA_944358325.1 uncultured Bacilli bacterium | reverse complement strand
AGTTATGATGTTTTACTCAAAGAAAAATTAGGTATATTATATGATTTACTTGATAGAATAAAACCATTATCAGATGATGAATATAAAGTGTTATATTTTAGTGCTCCAAAGGGAAGTATAGAAGAATATATTAATTATAATGATGAAAATGAATATTGTGATGCTGAAGAATATCAAGAATTTGTTGATAAATTTAATGAAGATTATCCAGATGAAATTTATTGGTATAAAATGATTTCGACTAGATATAAAAATTATCGAATGATATCTATTAATTCTAAAAATATAATATATGCTGATATGGATAGTGATAATTGTATTCTACCGAATTATCAGTTACAAGAATTATTAGATTTTCTTATAAACAAAGTAAAAGAATGTATTAAGAAACTTGAAAGTGGAACTTATAATGATTATATAAAAGAAAATTATTCTTATAAAAATAGATTTGGAGTAATAAAAAGAAAAGATTATTGGAATTTATATCCAGATAATAAAAAGAATTTATTAAATAAAATATCACAAGAAGAAATGGATTATTTTATAAAAAATGCGAGCAAAAAACAAGATAATAGAATAAAAAATATGACTTCAGGTAAATATTTTGAATGTGTCGGTTTAGTCTATAAATATATAGGATATGAAATAGGTGATCTAACAAATAAAGAGTTATATTTAAAATATGCTGATGGAAGAGATGAAGGATTAAGTAAGGTTGATGAGAACAACAGTGCTCAGTTCGATAAATGGTACAACGATGATACAAAGTTTGGTGGACATCCGTGGGAAATTATAAGAGGCCATTCATTTGCAAGAGTTAATTTACGAGTTGGACATGATGAATTTGGATATTATTTGTCGCTTGATGGTAGTAAAATTTTAAGGAAAATTGAAATAGCTAAAATATTTAATGTCTTTAATAAGAATGGTATTCCTATACAAATATATAATGTAGATGTGATAAAGAATGCGCTCAGTGGGGATGATTATATAGGGATTGTTCCGAATGAAATAGCGCCAATTGCATGTGGGGGTTATTTTAAAGAATATAAACCATTAGAATTTATGCATATTGAAGACGATAAAATATTAAAATATATTAAATGGGAATCGTTAGAAAATATAGAAATAAAATAGGAGTAAAATGTGAGTGATTATACTGACTTTGAAAAGAAAGTTGAAGAAAATTGTAAAAGAAATGAAAAATTTATTAAAGGGTTTGAAAAGTGGTTAATTGAAAAAGGTTTAGTAGCGAAAACAATAAGAAAACATTTAAGTAATGTTGATTTATATATTAATGATTATTTAAATTATTATGAGGTCATTAAGGCTGAAGATGGTATAGATGATATTTATTCTTTTATAGATGGATGGTTTATTCGAAAATGTTTATGGGCTTCCAAAAATTCAATAAAGGAAATGGTTGCTAGTTTAAAGAAGTTTTATCAATATATGAGTGAAAATAATTATGTTAATGTAGATGATTACAAATTTATGTGTATTTTTATTAAAGATAGTATGGATGATTTTTTTGAAACATTAGATGATTTTGATAATGGAACATATTATGATATATTTTAATGGTAAATAGCAAATTGTGATAGAATATGGAAATTAATGACTATTTAGATGTATGTTAGGAGTGGTAATAAATAAGAACAAGTAAAATGTATGAAAGAATAAAATGGTATAAAAAAGAATTTGTTCATAATCAATATGCAAGGATTGTAGAACCATTTAAAGATTATGAAAAAATAACAGCTGTTAAAATGTTGGATGCAATATATAAAGTATATGAGGATTATAATAATATTATTGATATTTGTACTGTAAGAGAATTAAAGTATATAGAGATGATACTTGATGGAAATTCATCTATGAAGGAATTATTAGATGATAAATATGATTGGGAAAGAAAAACGTTACATGGCAAGTTTTTAGTAGAAACTGATTATCCGGATAGAGTATTTATTCCTGATGAAATAATAGATAAGGTAAGAGTGGCTATTAAAAATGTTAATTGGACAACTGTTAAAAAATTAAATGATTTAAATGAAATTTTAGTTAGTTATTGTAAAATACAAGCTTCTTCTTTATTAAATACTGTATGTTTGTTTGGTTCTATGATGAGTTGTATTAGTGAAAATGATATATATACTCATGTATTACATAATAAGGTTTTTAATTATTATGTAATGATTTATCCTAAAAATATAGAAGGGTTAGGAGATAATATATATGTAGCGTTGTATCAAGATTATTATGGTATTGAAGAACAGATAGATGAAGAGAGAATGAAACAAGGATTAGCAGGTGATTTGCCGATAGATTCTAAAATATATAAAACTTTATTTTATAATGATTTTGATATTAATAATAAAAAAATAAAAAGATTTTTGGACGAAATAAAAAAATTACCGTTTTTTTGGACTTCAGCACTCGATATAATTAGAGAATTTGCAGTGTTGAATATTGATAGAAAACCATTAAAGAATGCAATTTCAAATGTGCCAGCACTTAAAAATTGTGATTTAACAAATTTTTTCAAAATATTAGATGAAGCTATGGATGAGATGCCTAGTGGAGTATTAAATGGATTTACTCCAAATGAGGCTAAAAAGATTAAAATTGAAGAAAATAAAAAATAATATAGATAAAAATTAGGATTGGTGTTTTATGAAAGTATTATTTAATGTAACTTTATGTGAAT
>CALVQV010000061.1 GCA_944358325.1 uncultured Bacilli bacterium | reverse complement strand
GCGGATAACACGATTGTCTTGAAAGGGAAAGATGCGGATGCTTCTCCTGCATTGCCCCAAGTGCAGGAGCACAAAGTAAGCGGCAAGGTGACCGACGAATCCGGAGCACCCCTGCCGGGTGTGACTGTGGTCATTGAGGGCACGACAGTTGGCGTGACGACAGATGCAGACGGTAATTATGCCTTGTCTTGCCCGGAAGGGGATATCATATTGTGTTTTACGTTTGTGGGCATGGAGATGCAACGGATTCCTATTACTGGGAAGTCAGAAATAAATGTTGTGATGAAAGAAGACGTGACAGAAATGGATGAAGTGGTGGTGACTGGTATCTTTACCCGTAAAAAAGAAAGTTTTACAGGGTCTGCTGCAACTTTCAAAAAGGAGGAATTGAAAATGGTCGGTACGCAAAACTTGATTCAAAGTCTGAAGACTTTGGATCCTTCGTTTGTTGTATTGGAAAATAATCAATTCGGTTCAGACCCGAACCGCTTGCCGGATATCGAAATCCGCGGCAAGACGAGCGTTATCGGTTTGCGGGAACAATTTGGGACAGACCCGAACCAGCCATTGTTTATTTTGGATGGATTTGAAACGAATTTGCAGACAATTATGGATTTGAATATGGATAGGGTGGAATCTGTGACCATATTGAAGGATGCGGCTTCCACGGCTATTTATGGTTCAAAAGCAGCCAACGGTGTCGTAGTCATTGAGACAAAGAAACCGGAAAAGGGCACCTTGCGTTTTTCATATACAGGAGATTATAGTCTGTCCACGCCGGATTTGACTGATTATAACTTAATGAATGCGGAAGAGAAATTGGAATTTGAGTTAAAGGCTGGTTTTTATACAGCGACAAGCAATGATGCTGCCGAGCAGATACGCAAAGATAGTTTGTACAATGCCCACCGGGCGGAAGTAGCAAGAGGGGTCAATACCTATTGGATGAGTGAGCCTTTGCGTGTGAGTTTTAGTCATAAACACAATATTTATGCAGAGGGTGGTGATGACCAGATGCGTTATGGCTTTGGCGTGAATTACAATAGGACTACCGGCGTGATGAAAGAGTCTAGCAGGGATGTTTTGGGAGGCAATTTGGATTTGACTTACAGGAAGGGGAAGTTCCAGTTCGCCAACAGACTGTCAATTGATTATACAAATGCTTTGAATCCAACAGTTCCTTTTTCAGAATATGCGAGAGCCAATCCCTATTATCGAAAAACACAGGCTGACGGAAGTATTGGTAGATATTTGGAGAGTTATACGGTGAACAGGCAGCCTTATACGGTAGCCAACCCTTTATGGAATGCCAGTTTGAATAATTTGGATCAGGAAAAGGAATTTGGCTTTACAAACAATTTTAATGCAGAATGGAGAATTCTCCCGACGCTGTATGTCCGCGGACGTTTAGGTTTGGGGAAGAGTGCTACCCGTTCGGAGAAGTTCGTTTCGCCTGAACATTCTTCTTTTGCGAATGTGGCGCAAGAACAAAAAGGTCGTTACACGAGCACGAATAGCGGCAATTTCTATTACGATGGTGATTTTACTATTACTTATGGAGCTCTGCTTAAAGAACGCCACCAAGTGAATGCCGTATTGGGAGCTAATTTCCGCTCGACGGAGATGACTTCTGAATCTTATACCGTAGTAGGCTTCCCGGCAGGCGATTTTACAAAACCTTCTTTTGCTAACGGTTTTACAGAGAACAGCAAGCCGACTTATACGGAAAGTGTTTCGCGATCCAATAGCTGGTATTTCAATGGCGGTTACGCTTATGACAACCGCTATTTGCTGGATGCGAATTTTCGTTTGGATGGGTCATCGGTGTTTGGCTCCAACAAGCGGTACACAGAGACTTGGGCGGTTGGACTGGCATGGAATATTCATAATGAGCATTTCCCGCGGACGGCAGAATGGGTGGAGTTGTTAAAAATCAGGGCTTCTATTGGTAATCCGGGAAACCAAAGTTTTAGCTCTTATCAGTCTTTTACGAGTTATTCTTTTAACAATTGGCTGCAAAATTCTTTTGGTGCGAGCGTGATTGTTGACCAATTGGGCAATCCGAATTTGGACTGGCAGAAGACACTGAACAAAACCATAGGCATTGATCTTTCCATGTTCGGAAACCGTTTAAATATTAATGCCGATTATTATGTGAAAGACACAGATCCCTTGTTAGTTTATATTACGGTTCCTTCTTCCGTTGGAGTTGAGGAATTAGGCTCGAACATGGGTGCGCAGGTCAATAAGGGTGTGGACGGAACCATCCGCGTTTCACCGATATACCGTCCGCAAGAACGCATTAATTGGACGTTGAGTTTGAATTTCCGGCATGAGAATGCTTATTATAAAAATATTGGAAACAGTTTGGATAAGTTGAATGAGCAAAATCGGGAAAATGAAGCCAGCGATGACTATTCTTATTATGATAAAAATACTAGTCTGACCCGTTACTACGATGGCGGAAGCCCCACGGCATTGTGGTCTGTTCGCTCTTTGGGTATTGACCCGGCAACTGGGAAAGAGGTATTTTTAAAGAAAGATGGGACTTATACTTTTGAATATGATGCATCGGATGAGGTGATTGTGCGAAACTCAAACCCAAAGGTGGAAGGTGCTATTGGTACGACCTTGTATTATAAAGGCTTCTCTTTCTCCTGTTTCTTGCGTTAC
>CALVQV010000060.1 GCA_944358325.1 uncultured Bacilli bacterium | reverse complement strand
GCCGTACTTCCCGTCCTGCACGTAAGTCATAAACGTAGTGACTAAGCCTTTCACTGCCAAGGTGTCTTCACGGGTCAGCCCTTCTGTAAATTCAACAAACTCCGGCTTTTCCGAGTTTTGTCCTTTAGGCTGGCAGGCAATCATCACGAATGCCGACAGCACAGCCAATAACACAATAGGATTTTTCTTTCTCATAAACATGCTTCTTGTGAAAAGATAAGGGACGTCTCTTGCAAGGCGCCCCTTATACAGTCCTTATATATGACTGACTATGAAGTCAATTAGTTTGCTTCGGTAGCTTGAATATTACATTCAACCCAAACCTTAATCTTACCCCATTCGTAAACTACTTCGAACGGAACACGGATCTTGAAATCACCTGTTGTTGTACCATTGTTCTCATAAGTCAATGTACCGAAGTAATGATCTCTTGCCGGAGATGCTGTACCGCCCTGAATTTCAGCTGCTGTAGGAGCGATGAAATCGAAACGAACATTTTTTGTAATACTTTCCAATGTATGATCGAATACACCCGAAGTACCATTCAAGTCTGTCAAGATTTGATCGTTACCCAAGAAGTTGATAGCTTGAACTTTATAGTATTCATAGTAATTTTCATCTTTTGTTACAGCATCATCATCGAAGTTATGATCGCGCCAGTCGGTGAATGTCAAAATCAAGTCTGCTTTCGAACCACCTGTAGTAGCATCTACGAAATTGGTTTCATGCGGGTCTTCAACAGTTACCGGACGTAAGAACTTCGCATAGAACTTGTTATTATCCAATGTGAAATCTACATCTGCGCAGTTTGCTGCATTAATCTGGATTTGAGCAGTGAATGTTTCACCGTCAGCCAATTCGTTATGGTCTGCATTGTTCAGCAAATCGAGTGCATAATTTGATTTCTGGAACTCAAGAACAGAGCCACGAACGATGCGAACTACCGGCTGAGAAGCATCCAACGGATCACTTACTAAATCGGCACGCAATTCAAGACCACCATTAGCAACTGTAATATTATACTTAGCACCTGAGTTACCGCTAACCGGAGTCAACTTCGGAGATTCTTGCGGATCAGCGAATACAAATGTCTTCGTTAAGTTTACATCTTGGAATGCTGTGTAAACAGCCTCTACATTCGATACTGTTACATTGTTACCAACAAATGTATTCAAGATGTCGCTATTGAAACGGTCTGCTGCACCTTGTTGACCAACAGGTTCTACGTTAGCGTGGATATCGCTGTAACCAGTTGCAGCAGTTCCATTGTTTTCTGCATACCAATATTGATTAATCTTATCGCTATCTAACAAGGCACCTGCAGGAGTTACGTTGCGTTCGCTCGGAGTCCAAGTCAAAGTGATATATACATATTGGTATACATTCGGTTCAACTTCTTTGCTATAACGAACATTTACAGATACAGTAGCATTGTCCTTGAAGATATGGTAAGCTTCGTTGTTGGTCAATTCCCAATGCAATACTTCAGTTTCAGTATCAGCCGGGTCCCAAGTAGTTTGAATAACTTCACCCTTCTTAGTTGTAGGAACAGAAGATACTAAGATACCATCGTATTGAGTAGCATCAGAAACTCCATCTACGAATCCGTCTAATTTAAAGTCGCTGTGGAACTCTTCTTTAGAAATACCTTGTTTTTCAAGTTCAGCCAAGATTTGTTCCTCTACTTGATGCCAAGTAACTTTCAATTCAATCTTATCGTTTGTACAATTGGTTGTATAAGGATCGTTGAATGTGAATTCCGGACTCAATACAACTTCGCTTTGAGAAGGAGCTGCATTTTCTACGATTTTGAATTTAATGTAACCAACTGCAGCAACTTTATTGCTTACAACATCGGTCAAGATAACACGTACCAACGGTTCACGGTCTAAAGTAGCACGGCTTTGTTCTGCACCCCACGGTTGTTGTTTACCACCGCTTGTTATCTGTGCACGGATAATAGAACCATTCAATTGAGCATGAGCACTTTCAGAAGTTTCGTTGTTACCTTTATGCCAACCAACTAATTCGTATGAATATTTGAAACCGTATTTTTCTACAATACCATCATTGGCATTTTCATCCCACGCCTGGTGAGTACCATTGAACTCGTAGTGAGTATTTACCAACTCAGCAATATCCAAACCGTCTTCATCGTTCCATTCTAATTCAACTACACGAGTATCGTTATTGATTGCATTTTGTGCAGTAGTAAACAAGTGCAAGTCACCCGACAAACCACCAGCAGGATCGCTTGATGAATAAGCCAAGATCAAATCATCATAGTTAACAGCTTTTACAGCAGCATAATCGGAAGTGATAATGGTATCTTTATCGCCATCGTTGTAGTGAGCTTGCAATGCCAATACGGTAACTTGTTCGTCATCTGTAATGTCTTTAAGAGTACCATCAGTCAATTGAGCGTGAACTGTCAAGGTTCCATTAACACCTTCCCAATCAACTACATTAGCTTTTACTGTAGGACCAGCAGCACGAACATAATCTTTATCTTCAGAGATATAAGTCAATTCAGTAATTTTAGTCCAATCAGCATTTGAAGGGTTCATGTGATAATTAGCA
>CALVQV010000059.1 GCA_944358325.1 uncultured Bacilli bacterium | reverse complement strand
AGCATACTTAAATATTTAAAAATACAAATTTAAAAAAATTGTTAAAAACTATTGATTTTTATTAGCAAGTTTTGTTGCTTTCAGTTTATAAAAAATATATAATGGTGTTAGTAGGATGGTGATGTGTGATGGAAGATAAAAAACAAAAGTTAAATATTAAGGAAACTATTAATAATTTAAAAAATATATGGCCTATTACTAAAGGTTTTAGATCAAGTTTTGTGTGGTATTCTATTTTTATTGTTGTTATTAGTATAATTCATGTTATTATTCCACTTTTTACAGCTAAACAAGTTTTATATTTATCTAATGAATCTTGGAATGAGTTATTTAAAGTTTGCTTAATTGTTTTGGGATTAGATTTTAGTTGGTATTTGATTGCTTATTTTAGAGATTTTTTTGGTTATAAATTTCAATTGGAAATAATGCGTAAGATGCAATTAAAAGTTGCTGAAGAAACTTTAAAATTGGAAACTAAAGAAATAGATAGTAATACAAGTGGTATTTTTATTGATCGCTTAACTAAAGACACAGATGAAATTACACGTATTTTTTTCACTATTAATCAAACATTGTCTAGTTTTCTTACTAGTGCTGGTGTTATGATTGCCATTTTTCTTATTAGTAAATTTTTCTTTGTATATTTTTTAGCAGTAGTTATTTTGTTATTTATAATTAATAAAATAAGTATTCAAAAAAGACATTATCATCATAAAATATTAAGAAAACAAAATGAAGAAAATACAGGTTTAATCACAGAGTTAGTTCGTGGTATGCGTGATATTAAAGTATTAAATGCTAGTTCTTATTTTCTTGATAATGTTCATAATCGTTTAGATATTGCATTTAAAGAACGTTATCGTATTCGTAATATTGATCGTTTATATAATTTTATCAGTAATGGATTAGAAGATTTTTTGTCATTTGTTTTTATAATGCTTGGTATATATTTTTGTAGTACTGGCAAATTAAATGCGGCATCTTTCTTAATTTTATATCAATATCGTTATCGTGTTTCAAGTATTGTTTATATGGGAAGTCATTTAATAGAAGATTTAAAGAATTTTGATTTATCATGTACGCGTATTTTTGAAATTATTGATAATCGTAAATTTAAAAAAGAAAAGTTTGGTGACGAAGTTTTAATTAAAGCTAAAGGTAATATTGAATTTAAGAATGTTAATTTTTCTTATGGTAAAAAGAAAAATATTATTAAAAATATGAGTTTTAGTATTAAGCCTAATGAAACTATTGGTTTTGTTGGTAAAAGTGGTGCTGGTAAAACAACGATATTTAGTTTAATTGATAAATTATATACTGTAGATAGTGGGAATATTTTACTTGATGGGAAAAGCATTTATGATTTAACTGAAGATTCTATTCGCAATAATATTTCTATTATTACACAAAATCCTTATATTTTTAATTTTACGATTAAGGAAAATTTACAATTAGCCAAACCTGATTTGTTAGAAAGTGAAATGATAGAGGCATGTAAAACAGCTTGTATTCATGATTTTATTATGTCTTTACCAAATCAATATGATACTTTAGTTGGTGAAGGTGGTATTAATTTAAGTGGTGGTCAAAGACAAAGATTAGCAATCGCACGTGCTTTACTTAAAAAAACGGAAATTATTTTGTTTGATGAAGCAACAAGTGCTTTAGATAATGAAACGCAACGTGAGATTCAAAAAGCAATTAGTAATATGCAAGGCGAATACACTATTTTAATTATTGCGCATCGTTTATCTACCGTAAAGTATGCTGATCGTATTTTAGTTATTGATGATGGCTCTGTCGTAGATGCAGGAACAGAGCAAGAATTAATTAAGAATAGTGAAATATTTAAAAAATTATATGATTCTGAATTAGAAAGATAGACTTTAAAACGACATGTTTAGCGTGTCGTTTTTTTTATAATATATTTGGTGATTATATGAAAATATATCTGGACTTATTATTTTTATTAAATTTTGGTTTTGATTTTATAATCATTATGACTACAAGTATTGTTTTAAAAAGAAAGAGTAAACTTAGAAGGATTATTTTAGGAAGTATAGTTGGAGCTTTATCTATTTTCTTTTTGTTTTTATCTCTTAATAGTATTAGTTTATTTTTACTTAAAGTTTTTGTTAGTATTTTGATGCTTTTAATTAGTTTTGGTTATCATGATTTAAGATATATGTTTATTAATTTTATTTATTTATATTTTATAAGTATTATTTTAGGAGGTTTTTTATATTATTTAAATGTTAGTTTTTCTTATGAACAAGTTGGTTTAGTTTTTTTTCATGATGGTTTTAGTATTAATTATATTTTACTTATTTTCCTTAGCCCTTTAGTTTTATATTTTTATGTTAAACAAAATAAAGATCGCAAAAACATTTACAATAATATTTATGATGTATGTATATTATTTAAAGGTAAGACATATAATTACAAAGGTTTTTTAGATAGTGGGAATAATTTGGTTGATCCTTATACTCATAAGCCAATTATTATTGTTTATGATAATAGATTATCTGGTAATATTTTAGTTCCTATTAGTAGTATTGATAATAGTAGTATGATGCGGTGTTTTAAAGCGGATGTTTTTATTAATCATATTAAAGTTAATTGTTTAGTTGGAATTAGTACTAAAAAAATTAATATTGATGGTGTTAGTTGTTTAATAAATAATAGATTAGAACATCTGGTAAATGTCAATAGATAGTTTATGGCAGATTTAATATAATTTACTGCCTTATCAATAAAAT
>CALVQV010000058.1 GCA_944358325.1 uncultured Bacilli bacterium | reverse complement strand
AATTATAACCTTTTGCACCATTAGAAGTCCATGTTGTAACATCACTTCCTTGATACTTTCCTGATTCAAATTTAGCTACCCAAAAACCAGTTCTATCAGTGCCATCAAAATTAAATGCTGGATGTGTATAATAAGCATCATCACCATTACCATTACCTGTTCCTGTCGTTGCTTTATCAGTTTCAAATATAATACTAACTTCTCTTGGACCACTACCTGATGGAACAGTATATTTAAAACGTGGTATCCAAACTAAATATAATAAAACATCATTTTCATCTATCACTGTATCTATATTAGAATACTTTTCTCGAGACTCTTCTGTTGTAATAACAACATTAGCCCAGTGCTGTTTATCATAATCATACCATTCTTCAGTTAAATCAGCCACCACCCAATTACTGCCATCATGTCTTATAGGTATCATACTTTCTGAAAGAACAGGTACGTTAGCACCACTAGCATCAACATAATTTGGTTTTCTAAACATATCTAAACATGCTTGTTTATCAATATTTTTATCTATTTGAACATCTGCTTCGCCACCTAAAACATAGAAACACTTATTATATTTATAAATAGCTACACCAATTTGATTTTCATCATTAGCAGCTATTTTAATATATGGATCATCTGTTCCTTTACCAAATTGTTCTCCATTAAAAGAATAATCACTCTCAACAAATATATATTCTGGATTCTCAATTTGTTGAATTTTGATAAAAGTTTCAGCTCCTTGTTGAATGTTTTCAATACTTCTTTCAACTGCTGAATCTTTAGCTTTGTCAACAATAATTAAAACCGCTGGGATGGCAACCAAAGCAATAACAGCAAGTACAACAATTACTGCTAATAACTCAATTAAAGTAAAACCTCTCTTCATAAAACACCTCTCCTACTTTACTATCAGTAGTATAACATATAAAAAAAAGTTCGTAAAGAACTTCTTAAAACAGTATGTAAATATAATCAATTATTTATAATATCATTAATAATATAACTTGTAATTAATAATCCAGCAGTAGCAGGAACAAATGCGTTAGAACTAATAACAGAGCTATTAGTTTCAATTGGTTTTTCTGTTGAACATACAACAAGAACTTTTTTATTAATATGTTCTTCTTTTAATTTTTTTCTAATTTTACGAGCTAATGGATCATAACTAGTTTTGCTTATATCCATAATACTTAACTTAGTAGGATCTATTTTATTACCTGTTCCCATACAAGAAATAGTTTTTATATTATAATTAATGCCTGCTTTAATTAAAGCCATCTTAGCATCAAAAGTATCACAAGCATCAACTATATAATCAATATGCTTTGTAAATAAAAAATCAATATCATTACCTAACTTCTCTTTAATAACTTCAACAACACAATTAGGATTAATTTTAAGAATTCGTTCTTTAAAAGCATCTACCTTAAACTTGCCAATATTAGTAGTATCACTAATAATTTGTCTATTTAAATTAGTAACATCTATAACATCATAATCAACAATAATAATATGTTCTATCCCACTTCTTACCAATGATTCAAGTGCATATCCACCCACACCACCTAAACCAACTAAAAGAATAGTTTTACCTTTAATTTCATCTAATTTATTTTGACCAACTTGTAACAAAAAACGATCTTGCCACATATTATCACTTCCTTTAATACACAAAAAAACCTAAGGCGGCTAATGACAAACCCGGTCTTTCCAGGTGGGCATCACAGTAATAGTTTTAGGATTCTTGCTTTAACAAGCTTTCAACACCACTATTTCATTAGATTCCCAATGTCATATTTGTTGGATTTTCTTAGACCCTACCTTAGGCATTTTCATTATAACACAGTTCTTATTTTTTGTCACTATATTCATCTAAAAAAGATGTATATTTACTATCTTTATAATATCCTAATACTGTATTTAAGTTAATATTATTACTACTTTTAAATAAACATAACGCTGCATCTTTATTAAGTTTTTCCATTTCTTTAATAAGATTTTTAATTTCTCTTCTAGAACCAACTCTTTTTTCAGTAACACTACAAGCACAATCAATAAAACTTAAATTATTAAACTTTGCCCAGCTGTTAATATCTTTTTCTCTTACTAAATAAAGAGGTCTAATTAACTCCATGCCTAAAAAATTATCACTATGAAGCTTCGGAGGCATGCTTCCATAGCGCCCATTATAAATCATATTCATCATAATTGTTTCAACAACATCATCTAAATGATGCCCTAAAGCAATTTTATTACAGCCTAATTCTTTAGCCTTATTATATAAATAGCCTCGACGCATACGAGCACACATATAACATGGATTTTCACTATCCAGCTTTCTACTAACTTTAAAAATATCACTATTAAAAATATTTGCCTTAATATTTAAAATATTTAAATTATCCTTAATCTTTTCTAAATTTTCTAAATTATAACCAGGATCCATAACAATATATTCTAAATCAAATTTAAACTGCCCATGACGTTTTAATTCTTCTAAACACTTTGCTAAAAGCATAGAATCCTTACCACCACTAATACAAACGGCAATTTTATCATTTTCTTCTATTAGATAATATTCTTTAATAGCCTTAACAAACTTAGCCCATATTTCTTTACGATACTTTTTTATAATACTTTTTTCAATTTCACGATAACGTTCCATAAATTCACCGTTAATAATATATCATATTTTTACACGGAACAAAAGTCAAATAAATTTGACTGCATCTAATCTCACGATTAGATATTTCTCCTTCATCGGTGGCTTACGCTTTT
>CALVQV010000057.1 GCA_944358325.1 uncultured Bacilli bacterium | reverse complement strand
AAATTCTACTAATTGAGTTTTTGACATTTTTATGTACCTCCTATAATGTGTTAAGCATATCTTGCTTACAATTAAAGAATACCATTTTAAAAATATTTTTGCAATATATTTTAAGCATTTTTAAGTG
Source organism: uncultured Bacilli bacterium (assembly GCA_944358325.1). Lineage (GTDB taxonomy): Bacteria > Bacillota_I > Bacilli_A > RF39 > UBA660 > CALVXF01. The sequence goes on along the minus strand of CALVQV010000057.1, from coordinate 2,946 downwards.
TTTTTTAACTTTTCATGTTAATAATTGTAATAGTCATAGGATAAATATCATTAAATTTTTCAAAAAAACCACTTGCTTTACTAAATTTTATAACCCCACTACTTATAATAAAATCAGTAGATTTGTATTTATAATGAAGTCGTGAATACTTAGGAAAAAAACCTTTACATGGATCAATAAAGCCAGTATTCCCTTTAATACAACTAGGAAGCAAGCCACCATGCGTATGACCAGACAAAATTAGATTATATTTACTCAATTTTAAATCTTTATACATATCACGTAAATTAAGAGGTGTATGAATAAGTAAAACATTATATTTCCCTCTATCTTTAACTAAAGGCATTTTAACCTTAAAGTCTTTAAGCATTTTCTTCTTATCTTTTTCTTTAGTACAATAATAAGCAAAATTAGGATTATACCCATAAAAACATAAATCTTTATCACAATATATTTGATCTTCTAAAACATAAACGTTATCAAAAGAATTTAATATTTTTTTAAAACCATCTTGATTAATATAAATATACTTATTCTTTTTTTCATCTTTATATTCATGATTACCTAAAGTAATTAAAACTTCTGTTATTTTAGCTAAATTTTTAATAAATGTATAAAAATGTTCCATTTCTTTGGTTCTAGAAACATACCCTTGATCTAACAAATCACCAGCAATACATATATAATCAGGATGCTCCAACTTAATTTGTTCATAAAGTAAATTAAATCGTTTGATATTATATTTAGGATAAAAATGAATGTCTGAAATTAAAACTATTTTTTTATTTGGACCTTCTATATTATAAATTTCCTTATTAACTCGCATAAAACACCTTCTATTACATTATACTAAAAGATGAATAAAAAGTTAAATGTTTTTATATTTTACTTTTAATATATAAAGTAAACATAAAATCAGTAATCATTAAAATTATAAATAATAAAGTTAAAGATAGTGGTATTTTCTTAATCAAACTATCTAAAAAAGGCTTTATTAAATAAAGAAAGACTATCGAACCCAAGCCCCAAATTAAACTTTTACTTAATGAAACATATTTACCAATAGAAAATGTTTCTTTACTATAATCCCAAAAAACAATCTTAAAAACTTTTTCAATAAAGATACCACCCAACCACTCAAGCAAAGTTAAAATTAAAGTAATTACTATAAAAAAGATAATAATCTCCATAATTTTAGATAAATGTAAATTTGTAAAAAGATAATTACTTAAAACTACCACTAAAATAACCCCACAACCATAGATTGGCGTCCATGGTCCATACATAATTCCACTAGTAAATTTACTATTAACAATCGTAGAGCGAATTGTTTCTAAAAGAAACCCTAAAATAGAATATAGTATAAATGTATTTAAATAATACATAAAAAAATCACCATTTTTAATATGGTGATTTTTAATACTAAAATACTAATAAAATTATTTTTGATGAGCAAATTCAGAAACATAAGTATTATTAATTTGTAAACTATATTCTTTACCATTAGCATCTTTATATTCTAATACTCTATCTTCTTTCGGTAAAAAAGACAAAACATGCTCAATATACTCTTTATCCCCTGCTAAAGAATCTCTATACTCTGTCCAATTATCACCATATTCATCTTTTAAAACAGAAACTTTTGTTCCAGAATTATAAGTTTGTAAAGCAGCAATAATATCATAATCACAATAAGCTAAATCATAAGCCATTATCATAGAAGCAACCTTAATATTATATTCCAAATCTAATAACATATTTTTATCACCAAATTCACCACCAATAGTAATTTCTTCCATTTGATTAGTCTCAAAATTATATGCCACAATATTTCTTCCTAACCAGCCCCAACCATTCTCAACTTGAATTTGGAAAAGTCCAGCACCACCACCCGGTGAAACCTCTGTACTATGTATACCACTTTCTTGCGTTGCAATAGCAATCATCAAATTACTTGGTAAACCATACATATTAGCATATTTTGTTATAACATCACTATATAGTTCCCTAGTTGTAGAAGCTTTCTCACATTGAGATCGATCTTCATAATCAAAAGTAAAAACATTATTAAGTTCTAAAATATCAGTTGAAATACTTTTACCAATCAATTCATTATTAGTAATCTCTATTTTACCACTATCTATAATTTCATTAATATCATTATTAACAAGTTCAAGATCATTTATAATTTCATGGTCATCAACTTTAAGATCAGGAATATTATTTTTATTAATAACGCTATAACCAATACTTGAAGAACAAACTAAAAGCGCAAACAAAATTTTTTTTACTTCTATAGACTTATTAGCATATTTATTTACACGCTTTACTTTTTTATTGATAGTTGCACTATTATTAACTAATTCTTTAAATAAATTTTTTTCTACATCATAATATCTCAATGTTTCAATACCATTTACTAAAATTTCTTTAAAAGGGTATTTATTTTCAGAGAGCACCTTAAAAAGAGGTTTTACATAATTAGAAGATAATATACGTTTTTTACCATTATACGTAATATAACATCGCATTTTATCTTCTACAATTTGAAAATCAACACAATCATTAATCATAAATTCTCCAAATATTTATCAACTATATTCCAATCATTTTCATCTGTTATAGGTAATAATACAACATTATCCCCATCCATTTTATATAAAGATGCATAAACCTCTTTTGTATCATCACTATAAACAATAAAATCTTTATCATTATGTTTAAATACACCTATTACATCACAGGAAACTTTTTGTCCGTTATCATCAATCACCATAAAATTCATACACGTTGAGTAAATACTCAACCTTCACCTCTTTTCAACCTATTATTATTAATTTGATTTTAACATATTAAAACCAAATTAACAAGAACAAAATGTCAAAATAAATTTTGACACTTGCTTACCTCACGGTAAGCTTTTTCTACTTCATAGAAGTCTAAAAC
>CALVQV010000056.1 GCA_944358325.1 uncultured Bacilli bacterium | reverse complement strand
AAGACAATCTAATTTTTTATTTATTAAAAAAAAGAAAATATTAAATAATTTATAAAAATAATTTGTATTTTTTTTTTTTTTTTTATGTGAAGTATTTAGTTATGTTAATTTTTTAAAGAAGTCCTTATAAAACAAAGACTTCTTTCTTTTTTTCTTAACATAATTTTTAGAACATTACATATTTTTCTTTAGCCAATCATCTAATGCATCTTTCTTATCTTTCGAATATTTATTTTTCACATCTAATTCTTGAGCATTTTTTAAGATTTCTTGTCTTTCTTTTTTCATATCTGGTTTTGCATATATTTCAGTAGAAGTTATAGTGCTATGTCCAAGGAAATCTTTAATATATAATAATGGAGTACTATTATTATATAAATGTGTTGCTTTAGTGTGTCTAATAGAATGTGGATGGTAATTGCCATTAAAATAGTTTGGATATATTAAATGTAATTTTTCAACTAATTGATTTATAATATAATTTATTCCAAATCTGCTATATTTTTTCTTTTGATTAGAATAGAATAAATAATCATCACCATAATTAATATAAGAGTCTTCTAAATATTTATTTATAAGCATTGCTAATTCTTTACTAATTGGAATAATTCTAGTTTTATTACCTTTTCCATGCAGTGTAATAGTTGCATTCTCATTTAAATTTAAATCATCTAATTTAATACTTATAAATTCAGAAACTCTAGATGCACTTTCATAAAGAACACATATCATTGTTAGTAATTTTAAATTTTTTTCTTCATTTAAATAATTTATCATTAATTTCATTTCTTCCTCAGAGAAATATGATATCATTTTATTAGGAACCTTTTTGTTTTTAATACTAAGAATATTTAAACATGTGTCAAGTAAATCTGGCTCATTTACTTGAACATATTTATAAAACGATTTAATTGCTGCAAGTCGTTGGTTCCGTGTGCGTATAGAAACATGTCTTTGTGTTTCTAACCAGTCAAGAAATTGAATAATTAAATCTTTAGTAATTAATTCAATTTCTATTTTATTTGGATTAATATTTTTCTCTTTTTTCAAAAACACTAATAATAAATAGAAAGTAGTTGAATAAGAAGCCTTTGTATTAACTGAGTAATTACATTCTCCCATAATATAGCTTGTTAGAAAATGTTGAAGTAATTTACTGAATCTATTAGTCATTATCTAATTCAACTCCTTCATATAAATATTTAGAAAAAGAATCATTTATATTTAGTAATTTGTTTTTATTGTAATCAGTAAAATGCAGATAGTATTCAGTTTCAGTAATACGTTTATGTCCCATATACTTATAAAGATAAATTATAACAACATTTTCATCATATCCTTTTTCTAGCATTTGATTAAAGGCTTTATTACAAAAACAATGACGTAAATCATGAATGTGGGAATTTATATTTAAATTAGCATTTTCTAATATAGTCTTATAGTAATCTCTTAATTTATAATGTTTTATTTTATTTTCATTAGCATCCTTAAATAATAAACCTCTTTTTATTTCAAATTTTTTTAAATAAGTTTCTAAGCATCTTTTCATACTTTTAGAAAAAACTACTATCCTGGATATATGTCTTTTAGAATCAATGATGTTAATTGTATTTTCATTAAAATTAATATCCTCTATATTTATTTTAATTACCTCGGAAATCCTTAAACCGCAACTATATATTAGTCTAAATAATATAGAATATGAGTAATAAACAAAATAACTTTTTTCATCTTTACTACAATTAGAATATTCATCCATAGCTTTAAATAGTTTAATTATTTCATTATCTGTAAATAAAATAGGTTTATAATTATTTATTATCTTAAACTTCTTATCTTCATAATATATATTCTTATAACCATTTGAAATTAAGAACTTACAAAAATCTTTTGTAACTCTATATTGACTAGCATAATTTTCACCATGTTTGTCATTATTGTTTATTAATTCATAAAATATTTCTCTGGTTATTTTTTTAGATTTTATTTTTAAAACCACTAGAATATAATCTAGACGTCTTAATCTATATACTTCATTTTCATATTTAAATCCTAGACTACGTTTATATTTAATAAAATAGTTCAGTTCGTCTTTAAATATGCTTTTAAATTCATAATTATTTAACATAAGGAACCTCCAAAGCAAGTTCTTTAAGCTTAGATACATCTATATCTAAATATGTCATTGTTGTTCCTATATGACTATGTCCTAATATAGTAGATATTGAATATAATGAAACGTTCTCACTTAAAAGCATAGTACCAAAACTATGTCTTAGTGCATGAAATCCATGTTTTCTTCCATTAATATTAACTCCAGCCTTAATTAAATAGTTTTTTACAATATAATTATGTTTTTTTAGCTTTATATTATGCTGATATGGCTTATTACTTGTTAAAAAAATATAATCTAAATTAGTATCAGTAGGTCTAACGTTTTTTAAATAATCAATTAATGGATATTTTATTTTATCAATTAGTGGTAGAATTAATTGATTATTTGTTTTGTATTGAATAATAGAAATAGTATTATTATTGAAATCAATATCACTTAATTTTAAGTTAATAACGTCACTTATTCTTAAACCTAGATAACAAATTATACTTATTATTAAATAATCTTCTTTTCCTTTTTTAGTTTTAATATTAATAGCATTTAATAATTTAGTTATTTCATCTTTAGAATAATATGTTTTTATATTGGTATTTCTATGCCATACAATCTTTGGAATAATCATATCTCCAGATATTTTAGTATAATTGTTTTGATAAGACCAATTATAAAACTTTTTAATATTCCATTTATTATGATCCATTTCCCCAAGACTCCAAGATGTTAATTTAGAGCATTCAAGAAAATAATTATAAATATCTTCTTTAGTAGATGTCTTAAAATTTTTATTATATGAGAGTAAGTACTGTTCTAATAAATAAACAAATCTTAATTTTAATATAATAGAATTTTCCTTATTTCCTAAGTTAACCAGATAATTATAATATCCTTTAAAGATTCTATTATCTATTTGATTATTAAAAATATCTCCTCCTTTCTTTATAAATTCAGTTACTCTTTTTGTAGAGTCTTTTGTTTGTATTGTACTCATATCTATCATCCTCCTTATTTTATGAATACAATATAATATTAACAAAAATTATGTTAAGAAAAAAAGAAAGAAGCCTTTGTTTTATAAGAACTTCTTAAAAAAACTTAACATAACTAAATACTTCACATAATATCAATTATGTTAAACTCAACATAATTTTTTTTGATAATATCTTTTGTTCACTAAAATTAATATTATATTGTTCAAGTAGAAAAGAATATATAGTTTTATCAG
>CALVQV010000055.1 GCA_944358325.1 uncultured Bacilli bacterium | reverse complement strand
TATCTTCAATTTCAAGTCTTTCATAAGCCATTTTTTCTTTACCAATTTCTTTAATAATTTCTTCTTGGAATAAACATAATTCTTTAACAGCTTCATGACCAAACATCAAAGCTTCAAGCATATCTTCTTCGCTTACTTCCTTGCTTCCTGCTTCAACCATATTAATAGCATGTTTAGTACCAGCAACAGTTAAATCAATATCACTTTCTTCTAATTGTTGTGGTGTTGGGTTAATGATAAATTCCCCGTTAACACGTCCTACTTTAACTCCCGCAATAGGTCCATCAAATGGTATTTGTGAAATACTAGTTGCTAAAGATGAACCAAACATTGCTGCTAATTCAGGTGAATTGTCATTGTCTACTGATAACACTGTATTAACAACTTGTACTTCGTTTCTAAAATCTTCTGGAAACATAGGACGCATTGGTCTATCAATCATACGTGCAGCTAAAGTAGCAGCTTCTGTAGGACGACCTTCTCTTTTAATAAAACCTCCAGGGATTTTACCAACTGAATATAATTTTTCTTGATATAAAATCATTAATGGAAAAAAATCAGATAAAAGATTGGCATTATCGCTAACAACAGCAGTTGATAAAATAACAGTATCACCATATCTAACTAAAACAGAACCATCTGCTTGCTTAGCAAGTTCACCATTTTCAACAACTAATTTTCTTCCTCTAAAGTCTAATTCGAATACTTTCTTTCCCATAACTTAACTCCTTATCTTTTCAAAATAAAGACACTCAAAAAAGAGTGCCTACTTTATTAATTATTTTCTTAAACCTAAATTCTTAACAATTTCACGATATCTATTAATATCTTTCTTTGCTAAATAATTTAATAGACTTCTTCTTTGACCAACTTTCTTAAGTAAACCTCTTTTTGAATGATGATCATGAGAATGTTCTTTCATATGTTCAGTTAAAGTTTTAATTTCTTCAGTTAAAATAGCAATTTGTACTTCTGCACTACCAGTATCATTAGCACTTCTTGCATATTTTTTAACAATAGAATCTTTTACTTCTTTACTTAAAGCCATATATATCTCCTTTCTTATTATATTCGCTATAAATCCTAGTAAAAAGTCGAGAACTCTTTAAACCAAGATCTAAGTACGTATTAAATTATACACCATATTTTATTAATTTACAAGTATTTTTATACTTCTTGTAAAACAATTAAAATCATTGGACGACATTCTGTTTCTTTATATAAATACTTACCTAATTTATCTCTAATACCAGTTTTAACTTTATTGAAATCAATATAATTAGAATTAGTATTTTCTTTAATAACTTCTAAAGATATTTTAGCAGCTTCATTAATTAATTCCGCATTATCTTTTACATAAATAAATCCACGTGTTAATATTTCAGGTCCAGCTAAAATTTCTTTTGTTTGTTTATTAACTGTAGCTGCAACAATAACTACACCATTATCACTTAAAGCTTCACGATCTTTAATAACAAGTTCGCCAATATCCCCTACTGTTTTACCATCAATCATAATATCATCAACATGAATAAATTCATTAGAATCAACTAAATTTCCATCAACAAACTCTACAACTTGTCCATTTAACTTAAGTAAAATATTATCTTCCTTCATACCAGCTTGTTTAGCCGCATTAGCATTTTCTACTTGCAAGCGATAATCTCCCATAATAGGAAAATAATATTTAGGATTCATTAAGTTAATCATCATCATCAAATCTTCACTAGATGCATGTAAATCTAAATACTTTTTATTAGAAATAGTAATAGTATTAACTCCCATACGAGCTAATCGATCAAGAAGATCAGCTGCTCTTTTTTCACTACCATCATAAATTGGTGATACTAAAATAACGGTATCGTCACTATTAAGTTTAATAAACTTATCATAACCTTTTAAAATTCTTTGTAAATTAGAAAAAGCTTTTTCACGTTCATCACTTATTAAAACGAAAACATTTTCATCATTAACATGTTTAATATTAGCTAAACGTTTTTTATCAAAATTGATATACCCCATATCAATTGCATCATTAATGACACTTTCTAATCTTTTTCCTAATAAAACAACTTTACGTTCTGTTTTACTTACAGCATTAAATATTTCTTGAATACGATATATTTGTGTTGAATAAACATTACAAATAATACGTCCATCATTTTTATTCAAGGCTTCCATAATTGAAGCTTGCATACGATGATTAGGTGAAGTAAACCCTCGTTTATCAGCATATAATGATTCACTTAATAAACATAATACCCCTTGTTTACCAATATATGCTAATTTACCAATATCAGTTTTATAATTACCTAACATTGTTGCATCAAACATAAAATTACCCGTATAAAATATTGCCCCATCTAAAGTATTTAAAACATATCCTACTGCATCAGGAATAGAATGTGTTAATGATACTGGAAAAATACTATTCTTTCCAAAATTAACCTTTTTGTATGGTTTTACTTCTATTAAATTATCTAAACTTAAATGTTCTGTTAACAACTCTTGTTTTAACATTTCTAAAGTAAATTTAGTACCATAAATCTTAACATTAGGCATATCAATTAACATATCTGATATTGCACCCATTTGTTCATCATGACCATGGCTTAAGAAAATACCTTTAATACGATTTTGATTTAAAGTTAAATATTCATAATTAGGAATAATATAATCAATACCTAACATTGAATCATCCGCATATTTTAATCCGGCATCAAATACATATATATCTTGATCAACTTCAACTACATACATATTTTTACCAGTTTCATTTAGTCCTCCAAGACTAAATACTTTAATCTTACTCATTTCTTTCTCCTTTCTTTTAGAAATAAATACCTTGTAATTTTACCATAAATTAAGAAAATTGTAAACTTAAGAAAAGAAGTAACTTATATCATTACTTCTTTTGTAAATAATAAATTATATATTTGATAATTTATCTTTTATAAAAGAATCTAAACAATCTGAATCCTTTGTAACCCATTTATAATCACAGTGTTCATTGCTTAATTTTATATCTACTTTTTCTTTGTCTACATTAATAATAAAATCAATTTCCAATTCATGAACTAACTCACCATTTCTATTTTTAACTTCATCATAATAATGAGTAATAATTGGCTCAAACTCATTAAAATAACCAATTTCTTCTTCTAATTCACGTTTTAATCCCATTTTTAGAGTTTCTCCTTCTTCTAAATGGCCACCTGGAAATTCCCAAGCTCCTGGATATAAATCATCATTTTCATTTCTCTTTACTACTAAAAATAAATCTTTATCCTTTAAAATCCCAGTAAGTACAATTCTTGTTTTCATATAAAAACCTCCTCGTATAATAGTTTTGTAAGTGAGATTTATCACTTATAATTACTATTTTTTATTTATATTTTTATAAGTAAAA
>CALVQV010000054.1 GCA_944358325.1 uncultured Bacilli bacterium | reverse complement strand
TCTTTTACTTCCATTTTATCCTCCATTAAAAAAACTGTATAAATTTTTCAATTTACACAGTTATTCTAACAAGATCATTCATTTTACATGTTTTACGTATTTTAAGCAAGAAAAAACACTTTAGTTTTATGTTAAAGTGTTTTTATTTTTTGTTTTTGTTTTTCTTCTTGATTAGTATAAATTTGTTTTAAAAAGTTTATTTTATCTAAGTTATTATCGAAGATAATATCACAAAGTGCTAAAGCTTTATCTAATGGACAATCACTATAAAATGTATTAAATGGTATATTATTATAACAATTAGTTATTTTAGGCATTAAGCCTATAGTGCTTTTATATTCATCAATATATTTATTTGCTAGTGGATCTTCTTTATGATGTTCTGTAAGTTTTACTAAAGTATTAATTGTATTTTGAACTAAAATAGGATCTAATGTTCCGTTAGGTGCTCTAAATTCAATACGATTACCTTCTATTTCATTACTAAATAATTTTAAATGTGCTAATGACAATGAACTACTTTTATCTTTTATTTCATTTGGAAAAAGATTATTAGCATATGTACAAGTACAAATAAAATCTTGATAATTAGTAATTATTTTATTTTCTAATTTTGAATCTAACATTTCATAAAGTAGAAAATAATCAATTGGCTTAGCATTAAAATTAACTGCTGTTCTTAATTTTTCATTTGTTAATCTTGAAAAAGATAAAATCACTTCTTCAAAAATACCATATAGTTTCAAAAATTGAAAAAGATTATGTGGATTGTTTTCAAAAATATTTCCACCTACGTTTACATGTAATCCACAAAATTGATTCATCCACGCTTCTTTTTCTTTTAATAATTCATATACTTTTTTAATATTTTCGTATGTTTCTTTTTCATCTTTAAAAATGGGAGAAGAAAATTCAGCAGATACTCCAGTTTCGCTTTTTAATTGCCATCCATTATTTAAATAATAATCATTATATACTTTGCCTTCAGTATTAAATGTTTTTTTAAACCAAACATTATAAATACTTAAATAATAAAGAGGATTTCTATCAATGTCTAAATTATACTCATCAACAAACTCTACTTCAATACCAAAGGTAGAATTTTCTTTTAATTCTAGAACATCACGATAAGTAATTTCATAATCTTTTAAATATTCAAATAGTTTTACTTTATCTTTATTATTCATTAAAGCAAAAGCTGAATTATTATTTTTATTAAAATAATCTTTATTAATAACACATTTTTTCATAGTTTCTCCTCTTTTTTTATGTATTTTATACTAAATAAGACAAAAAAACAATAGATTACTATTTTAGCTTAACTCCTAAAATAGTAATTAAATCTATTGCTTGTCGCTCATTAATAATAATTCCTTGTAAACTTTCACTATTAACTTTAATACCACTTATATCACAAGTAGATAAGTCTAAATCTTGCATATTAGTATGCATTATCAAAGATAAAGTTAAGTTAGTATCTTTTATTTCTACATTATCTAATTTTGTTTCAATTAAACTAGCATTACTAAAGTTAGAATCTTTTATTATTACTTTTTTTAATTTAGCACTTGATAAATTAATATAAGTAGCAAAACAATTATCAAATATAACATTTTGGATTGAAGATTCAATAAAATTAGTTCCGACTAACTTACATTCCCTAAATTCTACTCTAATAAAAGTACTTGCACTAAATTCAACATTAGATATATCACAATTTGTAAAAACACAATCGATAAAACTACATTTAGTTAAAATACTATCATTAAATTTACAATTAATGAATTGGCATTCATTAAACTCTATTTGTTTATCTAAATATATGTCTTGTTTCTCATATAAAGCATTATAATTAATATCCTCTATTTCTTCTACTTTTTCAATATATTTTATTTTAGGTTCAATTATTTTCATTTTAAAGTTAATTCCTTTATTTTCTCATCAAATACTTTTAAGAAAGTATCTATTTCTTCTTTAGTTGTTAAATAAGATAAACTAATACGCATACTAGCATTGCTTAATTCTAAATCATCTGTAATAGCTTTAACAGCCATAGAATAATGATTGTGTCCACTACAAGCACTACGTGTAGATATATATATTTCTTTACTTTCCAAAGCATGTAAGAAAGTTTCACTTTTAATTCCTGTAATACTAAAATTTAGAATATGAGGAATTGAAGCATCAGTACTATTGATATGAACGTTAGGATAATTACTTAATTTAGCTTTTAAATAACTATTTAATTCTTTAACATGATTATATTTTAAATCTAAATCAGTAAGCGCTAGACGTAAAGCTTTAGCAGTTGCTGCAATTAATGGTAAAGCTGGTGTCCCACTACGATAACTAGTAGTACTTTTGCCACCATGAATAAGAGGCAAAATATTAATATTTTCTTTTTTAATTAATATACCAATACCTTTAGGACCATAAAACTTATGACTCGATAAAGTTGCTAAATCAACATTTGTTAAATCAACATTTACTTTACCAACACTTTGTGTAATATCAACATGAAAAAAACATTTAGGATAATTTTTCAAAATTTTTCCTATTTCATCAATTGGTTGTAAAATACCTACTTCACTAGAAACACTAGCTAAACTAACTAAAATAGTATCATCAGTAAGCAATTCTTTTAAATTATCAAGGTTAACTGTTCCATCTTTATTTAATTTTACATAACTTACTTTAAATCCTTCTTTTTGTAAATAAGCTAGTGGCGCTAAAACACTTTCATGTTCTAACTCAGTTGTTATAATATGATTACCTCTATTTTTATATAATGAACATATTCCTTTAATAACTGTATTATTACCTTCTGATGCTCCACTCGTATAAATAACTTCTTTAGGTTTAACACCTAATAAATCCGCAATTTGTTTTGTACTACTTTCTTCTAATTCTTTACTTTTTACACCTAAACTATGTAATGAATTTGAATTACCAATAAATTCTTTACTTACTTTAACATAAGTATCTAAAACTTCATCATTAATAGGTGTTGTAGCAGAATAATCTAAATAAATCATAAAATCACCGCTTTCATTATAACACTTATCATATTTTTAGTAAATTAAAGAAAAATAAAAAGTACAATAATTGTACTTATCTACGTTTAAATAAATATTTTACTAAATAAAATAAGAATAATACTATAACAACAACATAAACCCATTCCATAATTGTTGTAATAATACCTTCAGTATTATTTTCAATAATTCCTACTACAGAAGTTGGAATATAAGTATTAATTAATTTCGAAAATTCTGGCACGTTAATTAATGATTTAATAAAATGCATTAAACGCATAAAAACATCAGCAATTCCTAAAAAATAAATAATGCTTATTGTATCTTTAAAAATAACTAAAATAATAATTATTAAAACTAATAAAACAACAATATCCATATAAACACTCCTCGTATAATAGTTTTGTAAGTGTTATTTTACTTACATTAACTATTTTTATTTATTCTATTTTATAAGTAAA
>CALVQV010000053.1 GCA_944358325.1 uncultured Bacilli bacterium | reverse complement strand
ACCTCCTTTCGAAAGTGTATTTTATCAGAAGTTTTAATTGTCTTTTATTAGATGTCTACTCTAAGGGGTGCATTTCACTAGTTTGACTAGAGTTTTTTTTACGTAAAGTTTTAAATTAAATTAAATATTATATATATTAGTAATAAATAATATGATAAAATACATATAGAAAAGAGGATATATGGAAATAGAACAAATAAAAGTTGTTAAAGATGGAATTGAATATGATTTTACGCCATATCAAGATGAAGATATGATGAAAAACTACCATGGTTTTATTGGGCCAATGGGTGAATTTTATCGTGTTCGTTCAATTTATGAAGAAGCAGATAAAATGCCACACAATTCTTGGGCTAAACGTTTTATAGAATATCATAATCTTAAAACTAAAAATGAAAAATTAACTTTTTCACAACAACTTATAAAAGAATTTAATTTTGTTCTTTGTACTTCATATGCAGAAGTTAATAAAGATGAACAAGAAATGTATGTTTTACCTAATTGCGATGGAATATATACTGCAGAAAGATGTGCCAAATTGTGTAATAATGAATTACAATTAAATACAATAAAGACATTACAACGTTTAAATTATGGTGAAGAAAAATCTAGTAGTAGAAGTAGATAAAAAAGTATGTTATCAAACATACTTTTTATTTTAACTCTTCGTTAATTAACTTTTTATATTCATTTACTCCTGGCTGATCAAAAGGATAAACATCTAATAGATAGGCACCACTAGCAGCCGCTATTTCGAAAAAATAAATTAATTCTCCTAAAGTCTCAGCATCTAATTTATCTAAGTATATAATATTACTTTCAATTCCTGCTTTAAAATGTGCTTTAGCTACTTTATCTAAAGCAATCATATTAATATTATCTATTGTAAATTCTTTAATATTTGTGTTAATATTATAATCTTGCTTTATTCCAAAAACAGTTTCAAAAATAATAGGATTACCTTCTTGATAGAATTGACCTAAAGAATGTAAATCACGAGTATTGGAACAACTAATAGGTAAAATATCTTTTTTATTTTTACCTTGTGTTTCCGCAAATAATTGCTTTAACCATTCAATAAAAGTTGTCATCTTAGGTTCATAATATGTAAAAGATTCAATAATTTTACCTTCTCTATATAAAATATCACGAATAACAGCATATTTGATAGCCATATCTATATTAGCTTTTCTAGCACCATCTAATAGCCCTATAAAGTCTTTTTGCATAACAGCGATAGGTAATAATCCAACTGTTGATAAAACAGAAAATCTACCACCTATCTCTCTTGGAACATTAAACGATATAAAACCTTTTTCTTTAACTAAAGATCTTAGATAACCTTCTTCATTATCAGTAGTTATAATAATCCTTTCTTTTAACTCATCATCATCATATTTTTTCTGCATAAATTTATATAACAAATCAAAAGTTACTTTTGTTTCTAAAGTATTTCCAGACTTAGAAATGACATTAATGATAATATTTTTATCTTCTAAATATGTCAAAAGATTCATTAGATATTCTCCAGATAAATTATTACCAGCAAAAATAATTTCAGGTTTACCTTTTTTAAAATAACTTGATAAACATTCAATAACTGCTTTAGCTCCCATAAAAGAGCCACCAATACCAATGACTACAAAAGTATCACAAATATCTCTAACTTTTGAACTTACAAATTTAATTTGTTCTATTTCTTCAACACTAATACATTTATCAATATGGTACCAATCTAATAATTTATTATCACTATTAAAATGCTTTTTAATTTCTTTAATTTTATCTTCATATTTACCAAGATTTTTTTCTTTAATATATGTATTAAAATCAAATGTTATCATTTTTATCACCTTTATTAATATAACATATTTTTTATTTAAATAATTAAAAAAAGATGTATTTTAAAAATAAATATGCTAAAATATAATATATAAATTAGAAGGAGATTATTATGGCTAAGTATTGTACAAATTGTGGTAAAAAATTAAAAGAAGGCGAAACTTGTGATTGCGTAAAAGAAACGAAAACAAAAGAAAAGGAAGTAAATCAAGAAATTAGTGAAATGACTAAAAAAGGAACCAAAATAATTGCTAATTTCTTAGAAAAACCAATTGATACAGCTAAAAAATATGTTGTAGATGAAAATTTCTCTATGTCTGTTATTTTACTTATTATAGGTAGTATTTTAACAGGTATTTTTGCTTTATTAGTATCTAAAGAAATTTTATCATTATTCTTAGGTAATTTTAGTTTTGGATATGATTATATATCATCAGAAATACCTTATTTTAGAATTTTTATGACAACAACAGCTTTAACTATTGGCTTTTATTTCTTAGAAGCTCTAGTTATATGGTTAATAGTTGAAAAAATGTTGAAGAAAAATTTTAACTATAAAAAGATAGTCAATATAGTAGGTCTTTTATCAATCTATAATATAGGCGCAATTATTATTTCTATTTTAGGTGTTTATATTTCTATTTATATTGTTGTTTTACTTGCTATAGCAGCAACAATTTTAAATATAGTTACATTAACCCTAATTCTAAAAGATGTTATTAAAATTGATGTAAATAAATTACCATATGTATTATTAGGTAGTAAAATTACAACACTTATTTTAGAATATATAATTATTTCAATATTATAAAAACCAACATTGTTGGTTTTTTATTTATACTTATGACTTAAAACTTTATCATTTTCTAAATATAAAATATCATTAGTATTAGTTTTTAAAATAAAATCATTTATATTATCATAAACAATATCATATAAATTAATCCCACTATTTTGATATTCATTTATAATACTTAATAAAACTTTTTTATTTAATACATCTTTATAATTTACTAATAAGACAGGAATAAGCTTATTTTCCATCATAAGTTTTTTTATCAAAGCACTTTGGGAAATATTTTCTTCATTTAAAAGCAAAAAATTTTTAGGTATTATTAATCTTTCAATATATTCATACACTTTTTCATAAGAATTATTTTTTATAGCGTCATTATAATTTTCAAAATTAATTAAAATATCTTTAGATAATCCTTCATAGTTTTTATTTACAAAATTAACTATTGTTCTATTTAAAATTTTGATGCTTTTATTTAATAAAATAGGATTTTTAATAAGTGTATATTTAGTTAGTTTATCATCTAAATCAATTATTTTAACTTCTCCTTTAGTAGTATAAATAATATTATTTTGTTTATAATCTAAAGGATATATATTATGATCTGTTAATTCTTTAGCATTTCTTATTAATTGTTTAGAAATATCGTAATAAGTGTTATAAGTTAAATTATCTAATTCATTTAAAGTATTTCCTAAAAGAAGAGGGTAACACACACCACTAAATTTATTATCTATATATAAAATATCTGTAAAAAATTGATTATATGTTAGAAGATTGCTACGATATTTCATAAGTTTTAATCTAATCATTGATTGTTTTAAACATGGATTATAAGTTATGTTATAACCAAAATCATGATTTTCCTTAATGTATTCATGATATTTTTTATAAGCCATATTCTTATCATGATAAACACTACCAAAAGTTCCAGATGCAATATAAATTAATTTGTTAAATTCTTCACTAGTTAAATGCATAGATATTTTCCTTTCTAGAGAACTATGATACCAAACAATAAGATTTATGTCTATTGTTAAAAAACTTAAAAAATGATAGAATAACCATGAGAAATTATTAAAGGAGACCAACTATGAATAGTCAATAGTTTTTTGTGAAAAAAATGAAAAATTTAAAATAAAAGATTATTGCACAGCA
>CALVQV010000052.1 GCA_944358325.1 uncultured Bacilli bacterium | reverse complement strand
AAATTTAAAATTTGCGAATAAAACAATTTAACATTATTCAAATATGGATTATAATCATTTTTTTCAGTTTTTGGAATATTCATAATAAAATATTTAATTAATACCATATCCGTAAATAAATCAGTTAAAACATAGTCAAAACTATAATATAAATTATTGTTTGAGATTTCATTTTTTGGTATCTTTTGATATTTTCTAACTTCATCTCTAAGTTCATTATCAACAAATTTAAAATCTCTATCTCCTTGATAGCAATGTCTAACATTATATAAAAAGTTAAAAATATGATTTTGCATAGATTCTTCAAGTAAACTTTTGGGTTCTTCTTTTATTAAATAATAGATTGAATCATATAGAAAATCTAAATCTTCATAGTCCCCAGATATATTAATACCAGTATAGTTTTTTGTTAATTCCACTTTAATCATAATAATACACTTCTCCAAACTAAATCATAATAATAGTATACTATTAATTAAATATAATTAAAATATAATGATATTAAAATATTTTAGTTTCTATCATAAAGTTTTTTAACTAAAATCCTCTTTTTAAAATTACAATATTTTTAATTATTGAAGTTTGCTAAAAAATTAATTATGTGTTAAAATGTATGTAGATGAGGAATTCATCATATAATAAAAAGGAACATTCAATATTGCCATGTTGAGTGTTGCCAATATGTTTGGGTTTCACCTAATTCATTGCTGAGTTAGGTGGATTTCTTTTATATTAATACTATAAATAGTAAAAATAATAAAAGGAAGATAATTATGACTAAAGAAGAAATTAAAAAATCCTTCTTATTCATTTTATCGCCTCCCTTCTTTTTTTGAAGTTTGGCTCCACCCAACTATTAAATGTTCCTAGATTAATTATATCAAAATAATATTTAGTTAACAATAAAGTTATTGATGCTTTGACAATAAAATATTCATGTGTTAAAATGTATGTAGATGAGGAATTCATCATATAATAAAAAGGAACACTTAATATGCAGTGTTGAGTGTTGCCAATTTTGTGCACCACCTAATTCATTGCTGAGTTAGGTGGATTTCTTTTATATTAGTACTATAAATAGCAAAAATAATAAAAGGAAGATAATTATGACTAAAGAAGAAATTAAAAAATCCTTCTTATTCATTTTATCGCCTCCCTTCTTTTTTAGAAGTTTGGCTCCACCCAACTATTAAATATTCCTATATTAATTATATCAAAATAATATTTAGTTAACAATAAAGTAATTGTTTTTTATAAGAAAAAGAGCCTAAAAACGCTCTTTAAAACTACAATATTCACAAAGTTCTTCAACTACTTTACGATTTTGAAAACCTTTTATTATCTTTTTTGTTTTAGTTTTTTCTAATATTGTTTCTAGTGATTCATCAAATATATTACCTAATTCTATTAAACCACTACTATCTAAACAACAAGGAACAACGGTTCCATCTGATAAAATACCAAAGTGGGTTTTTAAGGCATGACAATAACCTGTCGTGCCTATTTTTTTTGTTTTAGTATTAGGCCAATCAAAAATATCACCTTTATTTAAATATATGTTTTTTTCTAGTTTTAAATTATTTTTGTCTAGTAATTCTTGAATATTAAATTGATAATATTTTTGTAACTGATTTAAGATAGCTAGATTATCTTTACTAAAATGATTATTAGTAATAGCCCAAAAGCGATAGACAATATTTATATTATCTTTATTTTTTAATTTGTTTACGGTATTTACAATATTATCAATATATTCTTCTTCTTTAAAGCTATGAAGTGATATATTTATTTGTCTTATGGTATTTTGTTTTAAAAGAATGTGTTCTTTTTGTTTTAAGAGACTACCATTAGTTGTAATATTGACCCATATGTTATTTTTGGTACATATATCTAGTATTTGTTCTAATTTAGAGTGTATTAGAGGTTCACCTTTAACATGAAGATATACATAGTTAGTATATGGTTTAATTTCGTTTATAATGTGTTCAAACTCTTTTATAGTCATTTCTTTTTTAGGTTTAGTATCTTTTGAACAAAAGGAACAATTTTTATTACATATATTGGTAATTTCGATATACACTTTTTTAAACATTATTTGTCACCTTTTAATTCAAATAATATATCACGTAATTCCATAGCTCTTTCAAAATCTAAGTTTTTAGCTGCTTCTTTCATTTCAGCTTCAATTTTAACAATTAAATCCATTTTTTCTTTTTTACTTAGTTTTTCTGGTTCTTTTTCTTCTACTTCTTTATTGTTAGAAATTAATTCACGAATTTCTTTAATAATTGTTTTTGGTACGATATGATGTTCTAAGTTATATTTTTCTTGGATTTCACGACGACGTTTTGTTTCTTTAATAGCAATATTCATAGCTTCACTAATAGTATCAGCATACATTATTACTCTTCCTTCACTATTACGAGCAGCACGACCAATTGTTTGAATTAAACTACGTTCACTACGTAAGAATCCTTGTTTATCAGCATCCATAATTGCGATTAAGCTTACTTCTGGAATATCTAATCCCTCTCTTAATAAGTTAATTCCTACTAATACATCATATTTACCAAGACGTAAATCACGAATAATACGCATACGCTCTAATGTTTTTATTTCACTATGAAGATAAGCAACTTTGATATCTAGTTTTTTTAAGTAAGTTGTTAGTTCTTCTGCCATACGTATTGTTAAAGTGGTGATTAATGTACGCGCATTATTTTCTATTTGCATATGAATTTGTTCAACTAAGTCATCTATTTGACCTTTAGTAGGTTTTATTTCAATATTTGGATCTAATAAACCTGTTGGGCGTATTAATTGTTCAACTACTCTATTATTACTTTTAGCTAGTTCATAATCGCCTGGCGTTGCGGATACATATATAGTTTGTCTTTGTTTTTTTTCAAATTCTTCAAAATATAGTGGTCGATTATCTTTAGCGCTTGGTAATCTAAAGCCATAATCTACTAAAACACTTTTTCTTGCTTGGTCACCATTATACATACCTCTAACTTGCGGAATAGTAACATGTGATTCATCAATAATCATTAAAAAATCATCGCCAAAGAAGTCAATTAAAGTTGTAGGTGTTGCGCCTGGTTCTTTTAAGGCAATATGTCTTGAATAGTTTTCAACACCACGACAAAAACCTGTTTCACTTAACATTTCTAAGTCATAGTTTGTTCTTTCTTTTAGACGTTGGTATTCTAATAATTTATTATTTTCTTTAAAATAAGCTAATCTTTCTTCTAATTCTTTTCTTATATTAATAATTGCTTTTTTTAGTTTATCTTCACTTGTAACAAAGTGTGAAGCGGGAAAGATTGATATTGTTTTTTTATCATTTAAGACGGTTCCTGTTAATGTGTCAAATTCACTTATGCGATCTATTTCATCACCAAAAAATTCAACTCTAATTCCTTTACCGTGTTGAGAAATAGGGATAAGTTCTAAAACATCACCACGTACTCTAAATGTTCCTCTTTTTAAATCAATATTATTTCGTTCATATAGCATTTCAACTAATTTAGTTAAAACAACATCTCTATCTATTTCTTCACCAACATTTAAAGTTAGCATTTTATTTTTATATTCTTCTACTTCCCCAATACCGTAAATACAAGATACACTGGCTACAACAATAACGTCTTTATAGTTTAATAAAGCCGAAGTTGCACTATGTCTTAATTCATCAATTTCATCATTAATAGAGGCATCTTTTTCAATATAAGTATCTGTACTAGCAACATAGGCTTCTGGTTGATAATAATCATAATAAGATACAAAATATTCGACATGATTGTTGGGAAATAATTCTTTTAATTCACCATAAAGTTGACCTGCTAATGTTTTATTATGGGCTAGAACTAGTGTTGGTTTATTTACTTCTTTAATTACGTTTGCTATTGTGAATGTTTTACCACTACCAGTTACACCTAATAGTACTTGATCTTTAACACCATTTTTAATACCATCTACTAACTTTTTTATGGCCTCTGGTTGATCCCCTGATGGTTTAAATTTCGATACTAATTCAAACATAAATACCTCGTATGATATATATAGTCAGTTACAAGAGAGATTTTGTAATTAATACTGACTAGTATATTATCATATTCCTTCTTTTG
>CALVQV010000051.1 GCA_944358325.1 uncultured Bacilli bacterium | reverse complement strand
AAAAGGGTGTACTAACAATAGAGTATTTGAACATGAATTAGATGAATTATTTAAAAGTATTATTTCTAAACTTTATCTTGATAAAAAAATAATCTTTGATAGCCTCATTAAAGAATGTAAAAACTATTTATTATCTAAAAATAGTGATAATGAAATAAAGGTTTTAGAATCTAAATGTGAAGTTATAAAAAATAAAAAAGATAAGTTATTAGAACTTGTAATGGATGGATACTTAGAAAATATTGATTATAAAAAACAAGTAGATAGTTTAAATTTAGAGTTAAATGAATATTTAGATAAAATAGACAATTTAAAAAATAATAAGTTAGATGAATACTTAATCGAAAAAGAAATAAATAGTATAAGAGAAAACTTAGAACATTCAATCGAAGATGAATTATGCTTAAGTGATATATTTAATTCTTTAGTAGAAAAAATAATCGTTAATAAAGATGAAAATAATCCTAAAAAAATAAAATTAGATATTATTTTTAAAACTGGAACAACATTAAAAGCATCCAGTAATAATTTAGGTAAAAAGTATCATTTAGAGGAGTACCTCACAACAAATAACGGCTGTTAGTGCTGCTATAAATGGTGGTATATTATATAAACCATATATTGTTAAAAGTTTAAATGAGCCAGAAACTAATACGGTTATTGAAAATTATGAACCAGAAGTAGTTAGAAAAGTAATTAGTGATAGTACTAGTAAACAAGTTCGTTTAGCACTTGAAAGTGTTGTTAGTAATGGAACAGGTAGAAATGCTTATATAGATGGGTATCGTGTTGGTGGTAAGACAGGGACTGCACAAAAAGCAGTTAATGGTTCTTATTTAGTAGGTAATTATATTGTTTCTTTTATGGGATTTTTACCAGCAGATGATCCAGAAATAATCGTTTATGTTGCTGTTGATAATGCTAAAGGAATAACACAATATGGTGGTACTATTGCTGCCCCTATTGCTCGTGAAGTATTACTTGCTAGTATTGATGCTCTAGGAATAGAAAAACGCGAAGGTGGAGATGAATTAGAGTATAATTATAATGATAAGAAATATTATGAAGTTCCTAATGTTATAGATATGAATGTAAAAGATGCTGTTAAGGAGCTTAAAAATTTTAAAGTTGAATATACGGGAACAGGTGAAAAAATTACATATCAATCACCTAAAGCAGGAAGTCGTATTTTAGAAGGTGAAACAGTAAGACTGTTATTAAATTGATTCTACCATTGGTAGAATTTTTTATTATTTGTATTCGACATAAAACGACAAAGATTATTGACTTTAGTGTAGGTGTGTTTTATAATAGAATTATATTATAGAGGGTATCGGAGTGTGATAGTCAAGTTTTAGGCTATAGTGACAAAATAAAGATAAACATCTTAGAAAGGCATCATTTTGTTGGAGGTATTGTTTATAATGGGACTTCAGTAAGCACTAATAAAACCTACACTTTAATAGAAGACTTATTTGTTAGATAATTAAAGTGTATAGGTCAAAAACAAATTTAAAAAATCAATTTTAGCTTCCAATTGATTTCTTAAGTTAGTTTTAGAAAATGGCATAAACACTTTAATTAAGGCAACAAGATATAAGTGACTATTGAAGGTAGTTTTATATTTTTATATAAAACAAACGATTAAAGATTATAAGAATGGATAATATGTGTATGCATGTTGAGAGTTTTAACGAAGGTTCTAATGATTTTTAATTAATAAATAAGAAAAAGAAGGAGAGAAGAAAATGAAAAAACGTAACAAAAAACATGAAAATCGTGTTAAAAAGTTAATCGTTGGATGCGGATTATGTGCAACAATTTTAACAGTTTCAACTTATGCATGGTTTATTGGTATGAAAACTGTTAATGTAGAAGCATTCAATGTAAAAATTGCTGCAATTGATGGTTTATCACTTTCATTAGATGGAAAATCTTGGAGTGATACAGTTGATATTAATAGTGGTAATTATAATGTTGCAACATATCCAGATAATACAAATGCTTGGTCAGATTTAGTACCAATGTCATCTGTTGGTGTTATCGATGATACTGTTTCTAGATTAAAATTATATGAAAAAGGAAGCTTTACAGTAACTGATGGTGGTTACAGAATTATGGCAAGTCGTGCTGCTAATACAGGAGATACTGAATCAAGGGGGTATGTAGCATTTGACTTATTTATTAAAAACTTATCTGGTGAAGAATACTATCCTACACTAGATAAAAATAATGAAGAATCAATTTACTTAACACCACAATCTGAAGTAACAGTAGGAGAATCTGGTGATGTAAGAGCTGGTATTGAAAATTCAGTACGTGTAGGTTTTGCTCAAATCGGACGTGTTACTGCTGAAGGAGATACAGATGCATCTACTAGAGTTCAACCTATTTCATGTACTGATGGTGGTGGAGTAACAGGTATCTGTTCACGTAATGCTACAATTTGGGAACCAAATGATAGAAAACACGTACAAAATGCTATCAATTGGTTTGACCAATCTTGTAAGAAAAGAACTGGTGATAATGTATTTACAGATGGTTCATATACTGATGAAGCTTGTGATACTATCAATTTAACAGATTATGTTAATACATATGCAGTTAGTGAAGTTATTGATAGTACTAATACAGTAGATACATATGATGGTTTAAATGGTTATACTAAATCTACTGCATTAACTCCTACTAAAGATAAGTTAATGGTAATGGATTATTTCACTGATAGTGAAAAATTATTAGAAGGCAATGAACGTCAAGAATTATTCTCACTTGCTCCAAATAGTATTACTAAAGTAAGAATTTATGTATGGATTGAAGGTCAAGATATTGATAACTATGACTTTGCTTCACTAGGTGGACAAATCGCAGTATCATTTGGATTCACTAAAGAAAGATTCTATGGTGAAGATATTGAATATGATGGTCCTGAATTACCAGAAGATGTTGTTAGAGAAGAAACATTCTCATATTCAAATACAGGAACAGTTAGTAATATTTCTGATGCAAGAGCAACATTTGATGATGCACAAGATTTATTTACTGTAGATAAATGGATGAAAGAATTTACATTTACTGATAATGGTACAACTATGAAAGCAACTAAAGGTGCTGATGGATGGCAAACAGAAGAAGTTGTTCCACAACCATAATAAATCATAAATAAGGAGGAAAAAAATGGCTAGAAAATATAGTAAAAAACAAGCTAAAAAGATAAGAAATTTAGTTGCTATATGTTCATTATGTGGCATTATGTTATTAGTCTCAACTTACGCATGGTTTATTGGGATGAAAACAGTAGATGTTGCTAAATTTGAAATCAATATTGCAACAACAGAAGGTTTATTTTTATCATTAGATGGTGAAACATGGACATATAATTTAGATATTAATGATAATGTTACAAACCCACAATATGATGGTAATACTAACCAAGGTATTAAAGGTGATGACGATTTTGGGGGATTAATTCCAAGATCAAGTGTTGGAGAAATGGATAAAGCTACTTCACGTATGAAAATGTTTGAAAAATCAAGTTTAACTGCAATAACTGGTGGTTACAGATTATTATCTGATCAACTTGATAATTCTGGTCCTAATGAAGCTAAAGGATATGTAGCATTTGATTTATTCATTAAAAACTTATCAGGAGAAGAATATTATGTAAATAATGATCCTGATAATGAAGAAGCAATTTATTTAACTACTAATTCAGAAGTTAAAGTTGATTTAACTGGCGGAGGTATTGATAATACAGGTATTGAAAATTCAGTACGTGTAGGATTTGCCCAAATCGGACGTGTAAGTGCTGAATACGATCAAGATGATACTAAAGATGTAACACTTATTACAGGAATGACTTGTGATAATAAAGCAGCACAAGGTGGCAATGCTTTAACACAAATTACTGGTATTTGTCGTACTGCTACAATTTGGGAACCAAATGAAAAAGCACATACACAAAATGCTATTAATTGGTATAATGAATCTTGTTTACCAAGAACACAAGGTACTCCAGGAACTGATGTATTAGATCCAGGAGAATATGATAATATGAGTGCTTGTAAAGAAATTACTACAAGTAAATTTGTTCCAACATATGCTATTAGTGATGTTATTACTGTAGATAATGCTGTAAATATCTATGATGGTACTGAATTAAATAGTTATGCTGGTAATGAAGGATTATTACAACCAGTAGATACATTTACTGATGAAGAAAAGGCAAAACCAGGTAATGAACGTCCAGAATTTATGACATTAGCACCAAATAGTATTACAAAAGTAAGAGTATATGTATGGATTGAAGGACAAGACATTGATAACTATGATTTTGCTCAATTAGGACAAGTAATCAGTGTTAATTTCGGATTCACTAAAGAAAGATATACAGAAGATACTATGGGCGGATATGATGGTCCAAGTACAGATATTA
>CALVQV010000050.1 GCA_944358325.1 uncultured Bacilli bacterium | reverse complement strand
TCTATATTTGGATATAATCTAAATTTATATGCTTTATATATTTTCATAAAACCACCACCATAAATCAATACTAACACGCGAACATATGTATGTCAATAGCTTCTTGGTGCTTTTTGCAAAGAACTTTCCTAATATATAAAAAAAAGCATAAATAATTATGCTCTTGATACGTATTTACCATCTGATGTAGATACGATAATTTTTTCACCTTGTTCAATAAATAAAGGAACTTTAACTAATAATCCTGTTTCTACTGTTGCATCTTTCATTGCATTATTTGTAGTATTGCCTTTAACTGCTGGTTCTGTTGCAGTTACTTCTAATTCTACTTTATCTGGTAACATAATTCCTAATAATTCACCATTATAGAAACTAATATTTACTTCCATTCCTTCTTTTAAGAAATCTTTGTCATCACCTAATTGACTAGCATTTAATTCAATTTGTTCATATGTTTCCATATTCATAAAGTTATAAACATCACCTGTTGCATATAAATATTGCATTGTTTGTTTATCAATCATAGCTTTTTCTAATTTAACGTTTGTATTAAATGTTCTTTCAATAGTTGATCCTGTTCTTAAATTTTTCATCTTAACTTTCATGAAAGCTGGACCTTTACCTGGTTTAACATGTAAAAATTCTAATACTAGATATATTTGACCATCAAGTAAAAAAGTCATTCCATTTTTAATATCATTTATATTAAACATTGTATACCCTCCTAAAATATTTTAAACGCAAAAAATAAGGATTACCCTTATTACTTAGCTTCTTTATGTAATGTTTGTTTTCCACAAACTGGACAGAATTTATTTAATTCTAAACGTGTTGTAGTATTCTTTTTATTTTTTTCAGTACGATAAATATTCTTTTTACATTCAGTACATTTTAAATCGATTCTTTCACGATTTTCTCCTTTTTTAGCCATGGTAATCCCTCCTTTTTAAAAAACTCTGCTACTATTATAGCAAATTATTTGTATATTTCAAAGAATTTTTTTGAAACTTCGTAACTTATTTTCCTATTTACAAACGTATGATAATCAGTTTTTCCTTGATAATGACCAACATCTGGTGAAATTACAACAAAACTGGCAATAGGATTATCACTTGGTGCATATCCTGCAAAAGTGTTAGTAATAGTTGCTGTATCAATTTTACCATCATTGTTTGTATCTAAGAAACTTTGACTAGTACCTGTTTTACCTGCTGGATTAAAAGATAAATCAATGTACTTATATCCTGTTCCTCCACGTTCTAAAACCATTCTAAATCCTTCTTGGACTCTTTCAATATATTTTGCTTCTGTATTAACGGTTCCTTGTATTTCTGTCTCAATATTAATTATCTCATTATTTTTTACATATTTTTTTAACAAATGAGGTTTTACCCTAGTACCATTATTAGCAATGGTATTTATATATTGTGTTAATTGAATTGGTGTATAAGTGTCATATTGTCCTATAGCAAAATCAAGTAATAATCCATCTTGTTTATCATTACCAATTAACCCTAAAGATTCGACAGGAAGATCAATATTTGTTTTAACACCTAGACCAAATTCATTAAATGTTGTCCTGTAAATATTAAAAGCATCATTTGTAATTTTAAAAGGACTATCGTAACTATAATTAAAATTGGCAACTTTCATAGCTGTTCGAAATTGATATGTGTTGGATGAATATTTTAAAGCTTCTAGATCATTTATTCTTCCATAATATTGATAAGAACATTTTTGAGGAGCACCTTTTAGTTTTATACAAACATCATCACGTACTTCACCAAAAGTCAAGTTACCTGTATTATACCCTACAATATGTGATGCGCCTTTAATAACACTACCGACAGTTACAGGACTTGTTGTAATACCAGCAGCATAATCATATATTTTGTATTCTCCACCAACTTTATTAATTTTTTTACCTGCCATAGCTAATATCTCACCACTTTTAGGGTCACTAATAATAACGAAAGAATGATCATAATATTCTGAATTAGGTTCATTTTTAGCTTTTATCATTTCTTGTTTCATTATTTCTTCAACAGCTAGTTGTAAATTAATATCAATAGTTAAATATATATCATTACCTTTTTTACCTTCTTCAACTAAAACTTTAACGCCATCATTTACAACATATTTATCTTTTGTTCCTTTTAATATATCTTCATATTGATATTCCAAAAAACTAATTCCGACTAAGTCATTACGACTATAACCTTTAGCTAAATATTCATTAATTTGTTCACTTGGAATATTATTGACACTTCCTAAAATAGTTCTAAAAGTATCTCCATAAAGATATACTCTTTCCCACGTTGTAGTAATATCTACACCTTTTAAAAAATCTAATGCTTCGGCTACTTTAGCATATTCTTCCTCAGTTACATTTTCTTTAATTATTTTTTCATCATAACTATAACCTTTATTTATAAGGTAAAATAAATATGCTTCTTTTTTATCTATCAAATTTAGTTCATTAGATGTAATACGTTCTTTTTGCATTTTATATAATTCATCACTACTAATTAAACGATTATTGTATTTTTCCCATTCTTCTTTTGTTATTTTTTCTCTTGCTAAATTAGTATTTACAATTAAATAATATTCTTTTAACATTGTTTCTGTTACTTTATTTAAATCTAATTCTATTAAATTTTTTAATTCTTTTATTGTTTCTAATTTTTCTTTGGTTGTGTGTGTGCCTGAAAAAACAATCGTTTTAACTGGTTTATTATCTACTAATAAAACACCATTACGATCATATATTCTTCCACGTGGTGCGCTATTACCATAAACAATATAATTATTTAATGTATTTAACTTTTCTTTGTAATATTTATTTTTAATTATTTGATTATAAAATAAAGTACATGCTAAAAAAATGAAGATTAATATCATCATAGTAAGATAAATATTTAAACGTTTGTTAATTATTTTATTATATTTTCTCATATTATTATTTTGGCTAAAACATATAATAATATGAGGTGAAAATATGCTTGAAAGATATATTAAATTATTAAAAAAAGAACATATTGTCAAATATGCTCGTAATTTAGGTTATAGTTTAAATGATGTAGAAATTAATTTTATTTATGATAAAATCAAATATCAATATAAGGAATTAATAAATAATCCAGATAATATTTTTAAAGAAGCTAAACAAGTATTAAGAAGTGATGTTTATAGTGAAATCATTAATTTATATCAAATATATAAAAAGAAACTAGGGCATTATTTATAATATGCTCTAATTTCTTCTAAAAGATTAGGATTAAATTTTTTATTTCTAATCATTGCAATTTCAAATTTATATGGTGGAAACATTCTTTTACTATCACCATCTACATATGGTGTTTCAAGTATTTTTGGAATGTTTTCTATACGTTTATTATAAACAACATTTATTAAATTATCAAAACCTAATAATCCAAATCCAAAATTATCATGACGATCTTTATGAGCGCCCATAGGATTTTTACTATCATTTACGTGAATGCACATAAGTTTATTTAAACCAATAATTTTATCAAATTCATCTAATACAGCATCAAAATTAGTAATATCATAACCAGCATCACTAATATGACATGTATCTAGGCACACACCTAATTTATCATTTAGTGTTACACCATCAATTATTTGTTTAATTTCTTCAAAACTAGATCCTATTTCACTACCTTTACCAGCCATTGTTTCAAGTAAAATAATAACTTTTTGGTCTTTTGTTAAAACTTTGTTTAAACCATCAATAATATTTTTAATACCTATTTCTTTTGATAACTTTACACTGCTTCCTGGATGTAATACTAATTTAGTCATACCTAAACTTTCACATCTATCAATTTCTTGTTTTAAAAAATCTATAGCAAAGTTATAACTATCTAATTTTTCAGTGTTTGCCAAATTAATAATATATGGTGCATGAACAATGACATTTTCTAACGCTATGTTATGTTCTTTCATTAATTTATATGCTTCCATTGTTAGATTATCGTCTATTTTAGCACGATTGGTATTTTGAGGTGCTCCAGTATAAAACATAAAAGTATTGGCACCATAACTAATTGTTTCTTTAACACTACCAACTAATTGATCAGCACTTTTAAAAGATACATGTGATCCTATAATTAATTCTTTCATAATTCACCTCTCATAATAAAGTCAAGTATATCCTATATAAAACTTTATATTTTTTTCTACTTTTTCAAAATAAAGATATAACGATCTTTACCACTTAAATCTTGTTCTATTAAAATTTCAACATTTTCTAATAAGTTATAAACATATTCTTTTATAGTTTGTGCTTGAGTATAACCTATCTCAAAAGCAATTATATATTTATTATTAACATAATTAGATACGTTATCTAATATTTTTTTATAAAAATATAGTCCATTATCACTTGCGTATAAAGCAATATTTGGTTCATTATTTTTAACAATATCCATTATTTCTTCATTATGTGCAATGTATGGTGGATTAGATATTATAACATCATATCTACCTTTGATATTACTAAATACATCACTTATAACAAAATTAATATCACAACTATTTTTTATAGCATTCATCTTAGCTACTTCTAAAGCCTTTGAACTAATATCACAAGCTGTAACATTACTATCTAATTCTTTTTTTAAAGTAATCGCAATGCAACCACTACCTGTTCCAACATCTAAAATATTTACTTTAGAATTAAATATTTGTTTAGTATATTTTATAGTTCGATCTACTAATTCTTCTGTTTCAAAACGTGGTATTAAAACATTTTCATTAACTAAGAAATTATATTTATAAAAGTCGACATTACCTACTATATATTGAACTGGTATTCCTTTTTCTAATTTTAATAAGTCACTCTCAAATGTTTCTTTATTACCATATTTTTTTAAATATTCAATATCTGTCATTATTCACCACGTAATTTACGTTGTTGATCTTCACTAATTAAAGCATCAATAATTTTACCTAAATCGCCTTCCATAACACGATCTAAAGCATTGATTGTAAAACCAATACGATGATCAGTTACTCTATTTTGTGGATAATTATAAGTTCTTATTTTTTCAGAGCGATCACCTGTACCTATCTTACTTTTGCGTTCTGCACCTAATTCTTTTTCTCTTTCTTGCGTTTTTAGATCAAATAAACGTGTTTTTAAAATTTTGATAGCTTTTTCTTTATT
>CALVQV010000049.1 GCA_944358325.1 uncultured Bacilli bacterium | reverse complement strand
TGAATGTTCCCTTTTTTTATTTTATGCAAGTTTCCTTGACATATTCATAATATCATATTTATATAATTTTGTCAAAAGTCTATTTATATATATTTATATATCAAATTAGTAAACTTTTTTAAAATTCATCTTATAACTATCTATTCTTGATTTTAATTTTTGACAACGAATATACTCTTTCTATAACATCATCCGAATCATATTGTTCATATTTTGGAGCTCTTTCTAATTCTGGAATATTAAACATTTCCCAATATTTCAATTTAATATGATAAGTAGCAACTCCTTCTGGAGTATTGATTCCTGCTATAAAGCTATCATTAAACATCGGATCATTTTCTTCATCAAAATGTTTTTTGATTTCCATGATATTTCAGGTAGTAAATTACATAAAGTACAAAATAAAATAATTCTATGTCTATAGCATTCGCCAAAAGTATGATGTCCATC
This sequence comes from uncultured Bacilli bacterium, assembly GCA_944358325.1. GTDB lineage: Bacteria > Bacillota_I > Bacilli_A > RF39 > UBA660 > CALVXF01. The sequence goes on along the minus strand of CALVQV010000049.1, from coordinate 5,263 downwards.
GCTAATTTCTTTTGTAAATGTTTCTCCAGATAATTTACTTTCAATAATTAACCTATTAATATCATCAATTTTTGACATACTATCACATCCAATGTTTTCTATTATAACATAATTATATGCAAAAAACGAACCTTTATTGGGTTCGTATCATTTCTTTATGGTGCGGGCGAAGGGACTTGAACCCCCATGCCGTAAGGCGCTAGATCCTAAGTCTAGTGCGTCTGCCAATTCCGCCACGCCCGCAATACATGGTGGACCTTGTAGGACTCGAACCTACGACCGCCCGGTTATGAGCCGGATGCTCTAACCAACTGAGCTAAAGGTCCATTTGCATCATGCTTCTATATAATAACACATTTATTTATCTTATGCAATAACTTACAAAAAAATTATCTTAAAAATAAGATAATTATTTATTTAACATATTTAACAAATTAATCTTAAACATATCTTTTTCAGAATGATCTTTAGAAACCATAACACCTTTATACGTAACTAACTCAGATTGATGTCCTTCAGTTAAGATTTCTTCAGGAGATAAAGTATCCAACATAACCATATGTTCATTTTCATAAACATGATAATGTAATTTAATATCACCATGAACTTTAGAAAACATAACATCTGTTGGTAACTTTAATTCATAACTAACAATTCCTTTAGCATCATTTTTATCAACAACTTCTCCTAAAAATTTACCTTCTTTTAACTTAGGATAATATTCAAAATATAACTTCTTGAAAGCAAGCATGTTATACTTTTTTAAAGAACGTTCTAGCTTTTTAAACTCATTTTCATTAATATATTCAAATAAATATGAACTATTCATAACATACCTCGCTTTCTAGTATCTCTATCATAATTAATATATCACATATCTATACTTTTAGTCAATTAAAAAGGAAAGAATATCTTTCCTTTTACATTTTTTATTAAAGAGTTTTTCCTAAATCTTCAGTTTCAACTACTTCAATAACTGGAGTAACTGAACCATCAGCATTTACTTGTGAAGAAATACCCATATCTTCATAGAATTGAGCGACTGCAGCTGTTTCTGGTGCAGGCTCTTGAGTTACTTGAGCAGGTGCACTTTGTTCTTGAACAGGAGCAGTTTCAACTGCTTGTTGAACCGCTGGACTACTTACTTCAGTTTCACTAATTACTTGTTCATTAGATGGTGCTGGTGATGGAGCAACTGGAGCAGGTGTACTTTGTTCTTGTGTTGGAACACTTTGTTCATTATTAACGGCTGGACTATCAATTTCTCCTTCGTCAATTACGCCACCATTTTCAGGAACAAATGTTTCTTCTACGATATCTCCAGGTTTTGGAATGTCTGGCAAATTACCATCCCACATAGGAATATCTGGATTATAATTACCACCGGGATTAATAGTTATATCAGAACCTGTACTATCTTCTTTACCATCTAGATTTTGGTCATGATCTCCACCTATAACTTCTTCTTTAATTACTTCTTCGCCACGACTTTCATCAACAATTGTTTCTGTCGTTGTTCCAGTTTCTTTTTTACCATCTGGATAAATTGTAATACCACCACTTGTATGACCACCAACACTAACTTTTTGATTTCCATTAGCATCAGTAGTAATTTTAGCTTCGCCTAAATATTCTTCATCATAATTTTCAATTCCATGTAATTCATTTTCTGAAACATATTTTGCTGTAATTTTAGCATTAATTGCTTCGACTATTTCATCACGTGTTAAGTTATTTTCTACTTTTCCATTAGCCATTGCACGTAAATCATCTGCCAAATTCTCAATTGAACTTAATTCGCTAAAATATGCTTGACCAGCAATGTCTTCAATTACATTTTCATTAATTTTTGCTTCGCATTCTTTTATTGCATTTAAATATTGATTATAAATTTCTGGTGTAAAAATACTATCGCTAAACATTGCTTGCATTTGTGCTTGTGTTGTATCTGCATATAATAATGCAAATAATCTTGCTTGGTCACTATATTTAGTAGTTGTAGCAAAGTCACTATTAACAATAATATCATTAAATTGTTGTTTTAAATTTTCTACTTTTTGTTTACTTTCATTATCATCATTTTTAGATAACTTAATTATGTCATATGACATAGTTTGAATTTGATTTACTAGTGTCTTATCATTTTCATTCATGAATAAATTACTAAAATCTACCATTGCAACATCTTTAGTAGCCCAATATGAATTAACAACAGTTAACTCACGATAGAAATTAAGTGTATTTCTTAACATTGTACTTCCATCAGCATCATAGTAATTCAAATAAGTCATAAAATCTTTATTTTTAAACACTTCTGAACTATTACTTACTAAATAAGCATTATAGGCAACATCACCCATATGTTCATTACCATATGATCTTGTAGCATTAATAATATCAGCTAAAGTATCAATTTGATAATTAACATTAGTTATACTTTGTTCATTTTGAACTTCACTTTGAACTTCAGTAGATTTTGCCAAACTTGCTTGTGTTTCTTGAGTTTGTTGATTATTTTTATTTAAATCAGAGGCACATCCTTTAATCGCACCTAAACAAACTAAAGCTACACCAGTTGCTACTACAATTTTTTTCCAATTACGTTTTAACTTATCAACAATTCCTGTTGCTTTTTTTGGTTTTGAAGATGCTTTTTTATCTAAAACGATTGAAGCATTTTTAAGATTACCTATACCAAAAACTTTTTTATTTTTGTTAGAAGTATCCAAACCTAATTCTTTTTTTGTCTTTATATAATCTTGTTCTAAATTTGATAATTCGATTTCTTTATTATTTAGTAAAATTTCTTTATTATGTAATGATCTTTCAATATATTCTTTTTCAAATTTTATATTTTTAAGATTACGATGCTTATTAATAACTTGCTTTACATTTTCAAGAATATTTTCATTTCGCAATTCAGTACCATATTTATTTTTAACTAAATTTACTAAAACTTCCATCTCTTTAGTTTTTTCTAAAAAAGCATTCTTTTCTTCTTCGTTTTTAAAGAAATTAACATCATCTAATCTCTTATTTAAACTAATTTGATAAGAATGAGCAGCTAGAATAAGAGGAATATATTCTCGTTCATCTAAAGCATGCACTGGTTCAATAAACTTAGTTGCTTTATCAGCCATTATTAAATATGTTTGTAAACTTTTATTCATATTATATTCCTCCCTTATTTAACTTCTCTTTTATTTCCTGTGAATACCCATCCACTATTAATTAAATTTGAATTATTACATGTATTCCATTGTTTTTCTGATGAACCACTTACAAAAGTACGAGTTCTATCACGATAATATGTGTGGGTTGTATTAATTGTTTCAGTTTTATATACTGGATCTTTTCTTTCACTTATTTCATAACCTACAATAACATCAACAGTACCATAAACAGGTGTTACTTTTTCATATGTATGTAAACATCCGTATTCACCTTTTTGAACATCTTCTTTATAAGTTACTTCATATGTCTTAGCATACCATTTATAAGTATATTGTGTTTTTACAGTACAATTAGAATCACATGGTATATCTTGAATAGATACTAATTCATATCTATCTGTACTTGTTGAAGTAACAGGTTGTGTAGAAGTGAATACACCTAAATATGTTTCTCCTACATATTTCTTTTCTTCAGTTACAGTTGTTGTTTGAACATAACCCCACTTATCACAAATAGTTTGAATTTTCTTTTTAGCAACTACTTGATAAGTTTTCTTAATTGGTTTATTACCATCATAATATTTTACAACATTATAACCAATTAATACTTGTTTTTCTTCAGTCTCAACTTCACTCTTAGTTTCTACTTCATGAACTTTTTCTTCACCAGGTTTAACAGTTATTTTATTTTCTGTCCAATCACTCCAAGCTGTCCATGGTGTATAGTAACCATCTTTATTTAAAACATATTCACATTCATATTTCTTTTCTGGTTCTGGTTTTGGATCTGGATCTTCTGGATCTGGATCTGGTATAACTGGATCTACAGGTTTATCATTTTTGTCAACTATTTCTTCATCTTTATTTTCACAAATAGTTGTTTGACAATAATCATAACATCCCATATGAACAATAATATAATCTTCTTGTTGTGAACATTTTAAATTAACTTTCATGATGTATTCTTCATCTTCTTTTGTTATTTCAACATAAGATTCATCAACATCACATTCTTTGCCATACTTATCTGTAAATGGTAAAAGAATTTTTTCTTCAAGCATTTCTCTTAAAGTCATTTTTGTTTTATCACCTACATTTTGTGGTAAACGTGATAAAGTATAATAACTCTTAGCAGCATCTTTCATAGACATAATATTCATATTAAATATTGTATCTAATAATGGATCTACTTTTTGGTTTACATATCCTTTAGTTGGAAATAACCAAATTAATAAAAATACAAATAATGCAATAAATAATATTTGTAAAATTATGTCCTTTAATGTAAATTTTTCATTTCTTTCTTCGTACATACAAATTCCCCCTCGGTATGCTTGCTATACTAACACAAAAGTACTTAAAAGTCAAATTAACAAGCATCCAATTTCCTCTCTAAAATAAGTAAACTTATTACAAAATAATTATAGCATTGTAAAATATTTTAGTCAATCAATATACGGACAATTGTTGAACCTTGATTATAATAATATGTCTTATATTCTAAAACTTTTTTATTACTTCTTAAAACATCACTTGTAGTAGTTCTTAAAATTCCCGATCCTATACCATGAATTATACAAAAAATACTATTTTTTAATTTATAATTTTCATTGATAAAATCATTAATAGCAACACGTGCTGTTTCCCTATCCATACCATGCAAATCTATCTTTGGTAAATTATCAATAAAAACAACACTATCTAAAGTCATATAAAACTCTCTTCATATCTTCTTTACTAGCAACACTATTTCTGCCACCAATTCTAGTAACACTTAAGGCCCCACTCACATTACCTATCTTAATAGCATCACTATAACTATATTTATTCGCAATTGCATAAGCAAAAGCGCCATGAAATAAATCACCAGCCCCCGTCGAGTCAACAGCAGTAACTTCAATTGATGGCATTATCTTAACTACACCATCTTCTTCATAGATAGCACCTTTATCTTCTAATGTAACTAAAACATGACTATTAGAAAAAATTTCTTTTAATTTTGACATCATACTAATTAAATCATTAGAATTATTATAATCAACTTTCATATTTGCTAATGTTTCTGCAAATTCATGACCACAAGCTACATA
>CALVQV010000048.1 GCA_944358325.1 uncultured Bacilli bacterium | reverse complement strand
AGAATATTTTGAAATTCTTCTTCAATATTTTTGCTACCTATTAAAGAATTCAAAATATTAAGTTCTACTTTTACTTTGTCAACATTTTTATATATTTTTTTAAAGTCAACGTAATATGTATAATCTGATATACTGTTTTTAAATTTACTTAACCATTCATTAAAATTTCTATTCATTAAAAACCACCTTCCAAACATAGTTTATCAATTGTTTTCCAATCCATGTTTCTCATAAAATTTGCACAATAACTAGGGGATAATCTTTTAATTAATAAATTATACATTCCTAATCTTTTTATTCTTTTACCTAATTTTGTATGTTTTTTATTTTGCTCTTCTATCATTGCCATATATAAAATACAAAAGATTCTAAAAACTTCATCAGCATACTCATTATAATGTTCTACTAGTTTTTCTATATCTAAAATCACATCATCTTTAAATATAGAAGTAGTTTCATCATATAGTTTTATAAAATCATCATAAAGAATATTAGGATTAAATATTTGGCATAATTGATTTAAGGAAGTAAAATATTCTATATCTAACGGTGCTTTTTTAATTCCATTTTCATCTACTTCATATACACACCAATCATCAAATTTACCACGAGAAAATGTTAAATATTTATTATTTTTCAAATCAACTTTTATCATAAATTTCTTCCTTTCTCTTTATAGTTAACTCTAAATATTCTTTTTCCTTTTCAATTCCAATATATTTTCTATTTAATCTACTAGCAACAATTCCAGTAGTACCACTACCGTTAAATGGATCCAAAATTAAATCACCTTCATCAGTTGATCCCAAAATAATTTTTTCTAATAAAGCAATTGGTTTTTGAGTAGGATGTTTGCCACACTTTTTTTCACTAGGTTTAGTCAAGGAAGTTTCCCAAACATCTTTCATTTGTTTATTATTATTCATTTCTCTCATTAATTCATAATTAAATTTATGTTTAGACTTTTTTATATCTTTTTTTGCCCACAATATTGTTTCAGTTGAATGAACAAAAGCTCTACAACTAATGTTAGGAGGAGGATTTAATTTTCTCCAAGTAATATTATTAATGATTTTAAATCCTTCTTCTTCAAGTGCCATACCTATGGAATATATGTTATGCATAGTTCCGCTTATCCAAATAGTACCATCATCTTTTAAAATTTCTTTGCATAATCTAATCCATTTTTTGTTAAATTTATGCTTTTCTTTAATATCTATTTTTTCATCCCATGCACCTTTTTTTACACTAACCATTTTACCAGCACTACATGAAATTCCATTGCCAGATAAAAAATAGGGGGGATCAGCAAAAATCACATCAATACTTTTAGGTTCTATTTTTTTTAATATTGATAATGAATCACCCTGAATAAGTTTGAAATCTTTATTTTCATAATAATATTTTAACTTATTCATATTGATCCTCCTTATTTAAATATACTAAAATTACTGTTCAAATCCTCTTTTATTTTCAAAATTTGTTATTATTACTTCTTCAACTTTTCCTCTTTTTTTACCATTAGCATTAATATTTCTTTTAGCCTCTATAATGTGAATATTATAATCTTTATATAATTCATTAACTAAAGTTGTATTATGATTAGATAGCATTACATAACATCCTCTTTTATCCAAATCCTTAAATACTTTTGCAAGTCTTTTTTGTTCTTCTTTATCAAAACCACCTTCAGTATAACTATTAAAAGTAGTCGTATCTGAATCATATGGTGGATCAAAATATATAAAATCTCCTTTTTTAGCTTCTTTTACAGCTTCTTCAAAATCGACAGATAACATTTTAATATTGTTGTAATTTAAAAATCCACATATAATCCCTAGATTTTGTCCTTCATAAGTATTTACTTTATTTTTCTTTCCAAATGGAACATTAAATTCATTTTTACTATTTACTCTATATAATCCATTAAAACAAGCTTTATTAAGATAAATTGTTCTAGCTGCTCTTTTATAATCAGCTATTTTATTAAATTTCTTTTTATCTCTGTCTAAATTTCTAATTTCATAATAATATTCTTCTGAATGCATAGTCTCATAATGATTTAACTCTTTACACATAGATTCAAACTTTTTAGCATCTTTAATGCACCAATAAACATTCATAAGTTCCTTATTATAATCATTTATTACTGCATTTTTAGGAGATAATTCAAATAATAAAGCACCTCCACCAACAAATGGTTCGTAATAAGTATTAAATTCATCAGGAACATATTGTTTTAATTTATCTATAATTTGTCTTTTTCCACCAGCCCATTTTACAAATGGTTTTCCTTTAATCATTTTGATTTCCTCCTAGCATGGTAATAATTCTTTATTTTGTTTTGATGTGTTTTTAGTTTCAATATTTTTGCATTCTTCTAACTTTTTGATGTACTCTAAATCACTTTGAACATCATAGCCTAAATCTTTAATAACTCTTGTCCCTTTAAAATAATTATTCAAACTATAACTAATACCATTTTTTTCACATTCTTTTTTATAATTTAATATTAAATTTTCAATTTTAGCTTCTATATCTTTAATATCTATTTTTTCCTTTATGTTAGAAATACTTTCTTCAACTTGATTTGGATTAATATATTGTTTATATATCATAAAATTAATTGCAAAAAAGCCATGAGAATAATATTCTTTATTTTCTAATATTTTCAATTGATTTTTAATATTATTAAAGAACAAATAAGCAAGCCAAAACTCATTAACAACCTTTTCAATAATTTCATCATTTTGAAAAACAATATAATTTTTTTCTTCTAATTCTGATTTATAAAAAATATTAACTATTTTCTTTTTACTCTTTGCATAATCAGGTCTTTCTAAAAATATAGTTGCCCACCTTTTTAATAAGTCTTCTAAATCAACACTTTGTTCATTCGAAAAAATGCTATTTAAAAGTTTACCTTCTTTTAAATTTACATTTATATTTTGTTCTTCAAATTTTTCTTTTACTTTGAACATCAATTTAGAATTGGATATCAAATTAATTGGCATTACTTTATTACTTGTATTCGTTGTTTTACAAATTAGATTCATCTCCATATTTTTATTTAGTGATGATTTCGATGATATAAACTTAACACATATATCTGTTTTTTCACGCTTATCATACAAATAAATTGATGCAATGGATTGTTGCCCATTTAAAATACGTGGATTCTCTATATGTATAGAATTATGGCTTTGTATTTTAATTTCATCGCAAAAGATTGTTGCACCATTGTTACAAAAATAAAAAGAATCTGGATAACATTCTATTGTTTTTCTTATTTGATAATTAATATCACTACTTTCTAAGAAACCTCGAACATTATTATTAAATAACCTATTTAACTCTATATTTTGTTTCTGTTCATAATCAATAAGTTGTTTAATTTCTAATGCATTTAACTTCATTATGACCGAATTAAACTTAGCATTATCGTTTATTATAATATTTTCATTTGAGGTAACATTATAACTCACATTTTTTGGATGTTTAATTATTCTTTTTACTTCATTTAATTCCTTATTTAAGTCTTCTATACAAAATGTTCTACAAAATACATTTGAAAGTTTTAATGCTTTAACAGAATCTTTTAATACATCATCACACGTTCTATTCATATGACCACTATATGCAATGTATATATAATAGTTAACTTTATAATCACAATTATTGCATAATAAATCTAATAATTTTTTTTGATAATATACTAAAGATTTATAATTATCATTTTTAATTTCGACTTTTTTAATAAAATATTTTTCAATAGAATGTACAAATAATTGTATCTTATCGGAACTCATCGTTTCTGAATTTTGTACCTGTAGAAAACTTATTTTTATTATTCTTTCATTATGATTAATATCAAAATCAATCAAATCTATTTTTCCATCACTTGAATCATTACAATATTTTCCATTTGATGTTTTAATTTTAAGCCAATTTTCTGAAAAAACACATTCTGCCGATTTCTTAAATATCATTATCCCTGAAAATATATCAAAAGCACTATCTTCATTTAATAAATTATAATTTTCTTGTAACTTATTTAAAACTTTTTGCACTACTAATCACCTAACTAACATATCAAATTTATTATACCATAAAAAAAGACATTCTTCATCAAAATGCCTTCTATTCTATACTTATTTATCTCATTTTATTTGGTCTATCATAAATTATCACTCTTGTGGTACCTCATGGAAAAATTCTTTTTCTACACATTTTGTTATTGTTGGTTCTGTAACAACATTAGCTTGTTGCATATTATTGTAGCCACATCCACAACCACCCATCATTGGACGATTCCACTTATTAAACATATTAATCCTCCTTATCTAATTTATTGTATGAAAGATTAATATTTATGAATAAGATATTTGTCATGTTTTATGTGTATTTATTAGAATGGCATTTTAAATTTACCACTATTCATTTGTTTCATTAAAGTTTTCATTTGATCAAATTGTTTTAAAAGACGGTTAACTTCTTCAACACTACGTCCACTACCTTTAGCTATTCTTTGCTTACGACTTGCTTTAAGAATATCCGGATTTCTTCTTTCATATGGTGTCATAGATAGAATAATTGCTTCAATATGTGCTAAATCTTTAGGATCTATGTGAACATTATTAAGCCCCATTTTAGAAGCACCTGGAATCATCTTAATAAGATTTTCAAGAGGACCTAATTTTTTAATTTGTTTCATTGTTGATAAAAAATCTTCTAAATCAAATTTCCCACTTTGCATTCTTTTAGCACTTTTCATTGCTTCATCTTTATCAATAACTTCTTCAGCGTGTTCAACCATAGTCATAAGGTCACCCATGCCTAAAATACGTTGTGCCATTCTATCTGGATAGAATTCTTGTAACCCATCCATTTTTTCACTTACCCCAACAAATTTAATTGGAATATTAGTTAAGTGACGAATTGATAAAGCAGCACCACCTCTTGTATCACCATCTAATTTAGTTAATACTGCTCCTGTTAATGGTAAAGCATTATTAAACCCTTCTATAACATTAATAGCATCTTGACCAGTCATAGCATCCACTACTAATAATATTTCATGAGGTTTTACTTCATTATTAATATTATTTAGCTCTTGCATCAATACTTCATCAATATGAAGACGACCTGCAGTATCGATAAGTACATAATTATAGCCATTTTCTTTAGCATAATTAATAGCATTTTTACTTATTTCAACAGGATTTCCTTGACCTTCACTATATACTTCAATATTTAGTTCACGTCCTAATTGTTTCAATTGATCAATAGCTGCTGGTCTATATACATCACAAGCTACTAATAATGGCTTTTTATTTTGCTTTTTTCTTAAAAAATTGGCTAGTTTTCCAATAGTTGTAGTTTTCCCACTACCTTGTAAACCTACCATCATTAAAATAGCAGGATTTCCATTTATATTTAATGGTTCTTTTTCACCACCTAATAATTCAACTAATTCATCTTTTAAGATTTTAACAAAAACTTCACTAGGTTTTAATGACTTAGCAACTTCTTCTCCTAATGCTTTTTCTTTAACACTAGCAATAAATTCTTTAACAACTTTATAGTTAACATCCGCTTCTAGAAGTGCTAATCTAATTTCTCGTGTTACTTCATCAATATTACTTTCAGTTATTTTGCCATATCCTTTTACTTTATCAATGGCATTTTGTAGTCTTTCTCCTAAACTTTCAAACATATAATCACCTATTTCATTATATCACGTATAATGTAGATTAGTAAATGAGTAAGTTTGGAACTTATTTAATTTACTATATAATATTATCTATT
>CALVQV010000047.1 GCA_944358325.1 uncultured Bacilli bacterium | reverse complement strand
TAGTAAATTTTGTGTCTTTTCGTCATGCATTAATATAGCATAAAATTTTATTATTGACAAATCTTAGAATGTCATAATAAAATAAAAAAGAAGCAATGCTTCTTAATTTAATCGATCTTTAATAAGTTTATTAACTAAACTCATATCTGCTTTTCCTTTTACAAGTGGTGTAATTTCTTTCATAACTTTACCCATATCTTTAACACTTTGTGGCATAACTTTACTAAATACTTCTTCGATAACTTTATTTATTTCTTCTTCACTCATTTGTTCTGGCATATATTTATTTAAAATATCAATTTCTTTTTTAGTTTGTTCAATTAATTCACTACGATTAGCTTTTTCAAATTCTAAAATTGACTCTTTACGCGTTTTGATTTGTTTAGCAATGACACTAATCACTTCTTCATCAGTAAGTTCATGTTTTTTATTAATTTCTTCTAATTGCATAGCTCCTTTTACCATACGTAAAACGCTAAGTGTTTCTTTGTCTTTATTTTTCATAGCAGCAACTAAATCATTCAAAATTGTTTGTCTCATATTATTCCTCCATATACTATTAAAGAGCCAAAACGGCTCTCTTATTAATTAATTGTTTCTATCTCTTCTGTTGTTACGACGGCTATTTTTAATAGCTTCTTTCTTATCCAATCTTCTTTTAACTCCTGGTTTTAAATAACCTTCTTGTCTTTCACGAGCCTTTTTAAGGGAACCATCTTTAACATTTTTTTGTTTTAATGTTCTAAGAGCACCGTCCACATTACCATTACGAACTATAACTTTTGGCATTTCATTTCCCTCCCCTCTTTGGCTAAAGGTATTATAACACTTTCATATAACCATTTCAAGAAGATTTTTGCATATTTCGACAAAAATAAGACGTTTCCGTCTTATTTTAACAAATTCCTTGTTCGATATAAGTTCTTATCAGTGTTCCAATAATTCTTCCACTATTAAAAATTATCTCAGTTAATAAAAATATTAAAGGTAAAATAAAGACAAGTATTATACCTAAAATATATTTTTTATACTTTTCATAATAACTAATTATACGGGACATATTTTACCTGCTTGGACTCTTCTTAGCGCCGATCCTACTGATTTACCAATTTCATAAATAGTATTTACACCACGAACAATTGCACTTAACAAGGAAGCAGTGATATTAATACCACCTACAATTTGTAATAATTCTTTTTCTTCTAATACTTGCATACTAACCATTACACTTAAGTGGTCTAACATAGCCATCAATAACACCTATTACAAAAATAACTGCACCTACAATAAAGCAACCTACACCAAATGAAATCCCACCACCATTAATTTCTAATAATTCATTTTTATTAAGTTTGACCATAAGCAATTCCTTTCTTTAGATTTTTAGTAATTTCTTTAAAAAGCGTAGTTTTACCTAAATAGATATTTAATTTAACATTAGAATTTAAAATTAACTTTTTAGAAATAGATAAATCAACATAATAATATATTGCGTTATTAATATTAATTTGTTCAATATTATTAACCTCATATTTATAGTATTTATCATCTATTATTAATTTCATATAATCATTAGTAAATTCCTTAGTATCTTTAGATAATATCCTAAGATAATTATCACCATTCCTTTCTATAACTAAGCCTTCATAATAAATAGTTTTAGGATATTTATAAAAATAAATTAGTACAAAAGCAATAAAGATAAATAAGAAAATAACTTTCAAACAATAATTAATTTTCTTATTTTGAATAAGATATGCACTTTCGAACATCATTTACTACTTTACCTCTTTCTATAACTATTTGCCTATCAAATAAATCAATGTTATCTAAACGATGCGTTATCATAATAATGCTTTTATTATAGTTTTTCATGATGTCTTTTAATATTTTTCTTTCCATACTAACATCCATCGCACTCATAGCTTCATCTATTATGATATATTTTGAATTTGAAAGGAGGCACCTTGCTAAAAATATTCTTTGTTTCTCACCACCGCTTAAATTAAATCCATTCTCTTCAATAAGCATATTGTATCCTAAATAACTTTTATTAATCACTTCATCTACACAAGTAATTCTTACTGCTTTTAAGAAATCTTCTTCTCTTACGTTTCTATCTAGTAAAATATTATTACTTATTGTATCTGTAAAAAGTGTTTCGTTTTGGGAAATATAAGTAATGTATTTTCTAATAGATTCATAAGAAATATCATTAATATCTTTATTATCAATTGTTATCATATTTCGTTTAACATCATAATATTTAAGTAAAAGTTTAAATATTGTACTTTTACCGCTACCACTACTGCCTGTTATAACAATATTTTCACCATTTTTTATTAGTAAGTTGATATTTTGTAATACATTTTTATTATTATAGGCAAAACTAGTATTTTTAAATTGTATATCACCATTAGTTAATTCTAATATGCATTTATCTAGATTATTTTCTAAAATATCATTAATACGTTCTAAAGCACTTTTACTTTCCTTAATACTTATATTGGTATCAATAATATTTCTAATAGGAACAATAAAATAGGAAAAAAGCATATTATAAGTTATTAAAGAAGTAATAGTTAATTCTTGCTTACTTACTAAAATAATCCCCATAAATAATAGTAAAAGTGTTCCAAATTCACTAGTTGCTTCTTTAAAACATAATTCCATATTATATGTTTTTTCAAACTTATAATTATTATTGACTAAATCTAAATGTTCTAATTTAAATTGTTTATATACCTTATTTTCTAGAAATAAACCTTTAATAGTTTGAAAACCACTAATACTTTCAACTAATCTAGTTGAGAGATTGGCTTTTTTATATTTTAAAAGATAAATATATTTTCTAAAAAATTTATTAAAAATAAAGAAAATAATTATATACAATAATAATATTAATAGTGATATATACGTTAATTTATAATTAATGATAAAAAGAAATGTTAAAGAAATAAGCATTAGACTAGTATCAATAAAAAACGTTACAAAAATTTTACTTAAAGTATCTTTTAAAATGCCTAAATCATTAAAACGTGATATGATATCACCAGTAGTATGGTTATGATAATATTGATATGGAAGTAAAATTATTTTTTTAAAAATATCCTGTGTTAATAAAATATCTATCTTGTTGTTAAGTAAAATCAAAATATGATTGCGTAAATAATCTGTTATTATTTTAAAAAATGTTATGACAAGGTAAATAATAAAAATAAAAGTTAAATAAGTTAGAGATTTAAGTTCGTTAACTGAATTAATTAAAGTTTCAAAATAATAAGCTGTTATAACACTAAAAATTGTTGTCATAAAAGATAAAATAATAAGTTCTTTGAAGGGCTTTTTATTTTGCCAAAATAATTTAAGAGAGAAATTATATATATTAAAAGCATTTTTTTCAATTGGCAAAATACGATTAGGTATAAGTGTTATAACAATACCATTCCAAATATTTAGAAATTCTTTAATACTTATTTTTTTTAAACCTTTACTAGGATCATGAATAATTAAATGTTTTTTACCTACTTCATATATGACGATATAATGAGCATATTTTTTATCAATAATAACGTGTGCTATAACAGGTAATATAATGCGATTTTTTTGGATATCTGTTATATTACATTTTATTCCTTCACTAGTAAAACCTATCTTTTCTGCACATTTTATCAAGTTATAAGCATTAACTCCTTCTCTATTAGTATTAGATAATTCTCTTAAATGTTCTAACTTAATATAGCCTTTGTAATATTCAATAACAGAAAGTAGACAAGCAACACCACAATCTTTACTATCTTGTTGTAAAACACTAGGATATTTTTTCATTATTTTTTTACCTCCTACTCTAATATTCGTGATAAGAAAGTAAAAACCCTTTTAACAAAATAAAAAAAGTGAATTTTTTTCACTTTTTATATATTGAGACCATTTTTGAACCATATTTTCTAGACTTTATTAAATTATACCTACATATAATTTCTTCACAGTCAGTTTCACAAACAATCAACCCATCATTATTAAGTAATTCTTCTTTTTCAATATATTCTATTGCCTTATTAATTAATTTATCCTTATATGGTGGATCTAAAAAAATAACATCTAATTTTATATTATTACTTTTAAAATATTCTAAAGCTTTTAAATAATCTTTTTCTAATACTAAAGCATTAGTAATCTTTAAATTATTCAAGTTTTCTTTTATTGTTTTAGTAGCAATTTTATTATGATCTACTAAATAAGCAAATTTTGCTCCTTCACTTATAGCTTCTATTCCTAAATTACCACTACCACTAAATAAATCCAAAACTATTTTATCTTTAATATTATTTTGAATCATTCCAAATAGTGATTCTTTTACTCTTTCCATTGTCGGTCTTGTTCCATCAATATCAAAACCTTTTAAAATTCTACCTTTATATATACCACTAATAACACGCACTTAAATCACCAATATTATTATACCTTATTTTAAAGTATTTACAATAGATGTAAGCATTTCAATTGTACTTAAAGTTTCACTCGCACGTTCCATTTTATATTTTCTAAGATTTTCTTTATACTCATCTTCTAATTTTTTAAAATTAGCTGGATCTCTATTTAAATATTTATACCAATAAGAATGGGTATGAAGATAATCTAAAAGTGGTTTATTATTTTTTAATTTTTCTTGAACTTCAATTTGCATTAATCTTCAAAATGTTTATAAATGGGACGTGGTTTATATTCATTTTTAGGTGTTTCTGTAGCATCTTTTTTGCCCATTTCGCCAATTACACCTAAAACTCTTTCTAAATTACCTATACCTTTTTGAACACTATCTAAATCAATATTTTTAAACATTTTAAATAAATCAGTGAATGTCGGTGCGCTAGCTGGAGCAGTTTTAGATACCGTTTCTTCTTTCTTTAAATAAGTATTCCAAGCTTCATCTGAAGGGCCGTATATATCATACATTTCATAAAACTTTTGAAAAGTCATACTGCCATCACGAATATATTTTAAAAGATTAGGATTATTTTTAACAAACTCTTTAAACTCTTCTTTTTTGGACATATAACCACCTACTTTATAATATGCAAAAAAGAGGAACAGTTGATTATTTTATAGTGATATATGGTATAATAAAAAAAGAAAGAGTGATAAAATGTATAAATTTAAAACTAATATAGACACTAAAGATTATGAAACATATCTAAAAAATTGTTCTAATGCAAATTTTATGCAAGATTATAAATGGGCTAAAGTAAAAAGTAATTTCAATAATATTTTATGCGGTATATATGAAAATGATAAATTAATAGGAGCTTGTTCTATTCTAATTAGAAATTTAGGATTTAGTCTTAAACTTATGTATATTCCAAGAGGACCATTATTAAATTTAGAAGATAAAAAACTCATATCTTTTTTTAAAGAAAACATATATAAATTAGCTAAAGAAAATAAATGTTATGTTGTTACCATTGAACCAAATTTTTGTAATAATGAGGTAAGTTACAAAGAAATAAATGAACATGAAAAAGTCAATATACCAATTAATTATAGTAATAATTGGAAAACTAAACATCAAAATTTACTAGATAATAATTTTATTCATCAAGGATTTACAAAAGAATTAGATAAAACATTCCAACCACGCTATAATATGGTAATAAGCTTAACAGACTTAGAAAATAATGTTCTAACACCAGAAGAAATTAGAACTTCTTTTAAAGCTAAACATCGTCAATATATCGGACCATATCAAGAAAAAAGAGGCGTTTATTATAAAAGAATAACTGATAAAAAAGATTTAAAATTATTTATGCAAGTAATTAATGAAACAGAAAAAAGACAAAATATATTTCTTCGTAAAATTAATTATTTTGAAACCATTTTTGATACTTTTAAAGATAAAGCTGTTTTCTTATTAGGATATGTAGATTTAAATAAATATCTAGAATATCTAGAAAACAATAAAGGAAAAGAAAGCGAAATAAACGATGTCAAAAATTTATTAAAAGATAATAAAAATTTATTATTAGGGGCATCTCTTACTATTCTACCAAGTAACAATAAAGGTATTAAAATGTCAGAATATATATATGCTGGTAATGATTTAAGACTATCAAACCTTAAAATTTCTATGGGTATGATTTATGAAGTCATAAAAATAAGTGCAGAAAACAAATGTCATTATTGTAACTTAGGTGGCGTCGATGGCAATTTAAAAGATAACTTAACCATTTACAAATCAAAATTTAACACAATTGTCTTTGAATATATTGGAGAATATGACTTAATAATTAATAAATTTAAATATATAATAGCTAAAAAAGGTATACCTATAGCTAAAAAAATTAGAAGTATGACAAAGAAAAAGAAATAGTAAGATTATAATACCTTTAAAGTTCACACTAAATAAAAAGAACCAAAATATGGTAAAATTTATTTAGAAAGAACTTTGG
>CALVQV010000046.1 GCA_944358325.1 uncultured Bacilli bacterium | reverse complement strand
ATGTTATAGCCCATATTCTTCTCAAAAATAGGCAAGTATTTTTCAAATAATGAAATAAGTTTAGTGCTTTCTTGTTGAATATATGTAGTTTTTGCACTTCTTTGATTAGTAAAATCAGTTAGTGCGTCCATAATTGTATCATGCATTATATCTACTGGTGAAATAACTTCCTTTTGCGTTTTGTTATCACCAAGAATTGCTGCATAAGGTTTATTAGGCTCTGCTACATCACCTGTTGCTAGTCGCGGAAGTTTTATTTCACTAATTTTACCTACGTTAACCCCTGGAAGTTTATTAATTAAGTTAATTGCTTTATTAATCAAACCTATCGCCTTATTAATAGTTTTTTCAATTAATGAAATAACACCATTAATTCCAGACTTTACAGCGTTGCTTATTGCGTCTCCTATTGACGTGCCTAAAGATGAGAACTTGCTTTTTATTGTATCCCATACGCCACAAAAAAATTCGCCAACTTTTGAAAACACGCCTTTTATTTTGTCATAGGCTTCTTGGAACTTTTCTCCAAACCAACTTCCAACATTTGAAAATGTTTCTTTTATTTTATTCCAAACTTCAACAGCTTTTTCTTTGACAGTGTCCCAATTCTTAACAAGTAAAACAATAACTGCAATTAAAGCAGCGATTGCTAACATTACTAATGTAATTGGTGACGTCAAAAAAGCCATAGCAGCACCAAAAGCCGTTGTTACTGCTGTACCTATTCCACAAATTACGTTCCAAGCAGTAGTCGCTATTGTCATACCATTCATCGCTATTGCTGCCACACCTAACGCCGCAGCAAATATTCCTAACACTATTACTATATTATCTATCAAAGTTTTATTTTCTTCGTAAAAGTCATTTAACCCACTTATTTTGTCGATTAAATCTTCAATTCCTGGTATAAGAGTATTTTGTATAAAATCAACTATTACTTCTAATATTGGCGATAATGCTTCTAAAATATCGGCTAATAATTCTTTTCCTTTTTCAATTAAAGGCTCTAAATTCTTTGTTGCTTCCGACAATTTCATATTTAATTCTGCTTGTGCTTCATTACTTGCTATTACATTACCGTTAATATCTTTGTATGTATCACTTGCTTCGCTGTAAACATCAATTAAAGTTTCACGAATAAGTTTTTCACGTTCGGCTTCATCGTTACAATTTGCTAATTTTTCGTTGAAATCATCTTCACTAATACCAGCCCAATTTAAAGCGTCTGCTAAATTGCCTGTCACTTGTCCTACTTTTGCTGTTTCGTTTGAGGCTTCTGCTAATCCTTCAAGTGGCAGACTGTCACCAAATGTCGCATAAACACCTGTTAAAATATCAGTCCATTGATTTAGTTCTTCTTCATTTTTAGTCATCACTGCTAAATGATTAGCCGCTTCGATTGCTGTATCATTCTCACCTAATACGCCATACATTGCTTTAAATGTATTTGTTGCTGCGTCTGCTCCGTGTCCTGTTGTTTCAAATGTTGTTTGAAGTTTACCAAAGTCTTGTGTTATTTCTCTTGTTGCTTCTGTTGCCGCAACTGCACCTGTAACTAACCCTGCAAGACCGATTGCTGCTTTTTTACCCAAATCGACAGCCTTATCTTTAACGCCTTCAAAGTCTTTTTTTACTGCTTCTAATTGTTGTTTTGAAACACTGCCAAAATCTTTTTGTTCTTCTGTCAATCTTTCAAGACTTTGTTCTGTTGCGACAATTTCACGCTGCAAATCTCGGTATTGTTCTTCTGTTACTTCAATTTCGCCACTCTTAATTTTTTTCATTGTATTTGTTAAAATTTCTTGCTTATTTTTTGTTTCTTCTATTGCTTTAGTTAAGAGTTCTTGCTTTTGTTTTAACAGTTCAACGTTCTTTGGATCTAATTTTAAAAGACTATTTACGCCTCTTAATTCACTTTGAAGTCCTTTTGTTTGACTTTCAACACCACTTAACGCTTGACCTAATTTTGTCGTTTCGCCGCCAATTTCAATGGTAATACCTTTAATTTTTGACCTCGCCATATTTTTTTCTCCTTTCTTTTAAATAAAAAAAGAGTAATCATCAATTCACTGTTTGAATTAAATGACTACTCTTGTTTACCGTATTTTTCTCTTAAACTTACCCTGTCTATATCTGTTGTTTCTAAACGTTTAGCATTTCTTAAATATTCTAGTCCTTCTTCACTTTGCGAACAATTATAAATAAATGCTTCTCTTAAATAAAATTTGTATTCTACAACATCTAGTTCCCAAACTTCAAATAAAGGTATGTTTAAGTATTTTGAAATTGTCTTTTCTTCAACAGTTTCAATTATATATGGGTTTTCCTTACCGTCCTCTTTAGGATAGTAAGGAATTTCTAGTTTTTTTGGCTCACATTATCAGCAACCCAAGAATAGTAACCTTTGAAGAAATCGTATAAAGCATTAAGCCCTAACAATTCTTCTATTTCTTCTTCTGTAAAAGTGCGTCCTTCCTTGTTTTTATTAAAAGCAATTAATGCTGCTTCATATAATGCGTCCATATCTTCTTCGGTTAAGTTTTTACTATCAACTTTTTTTGTTAAGTTTAATAAAACTTTTAATTGCTTCTTTTTTGGTGTTTCTAAATGAACAATATTATTCTCACCAATTTTAATTTCATAATATCTTGTTTTATATACCGTTAAATCAAGCATTTAATACCTCCTAAACACTTGCTGGTATTTCTTCGTCAATTATAACAAGTGTTCCGTTTTCATCGCTTGGTAATGCACTAAATTCTGCGTCAATAACTGTTTCTGCATCTTTTGCATAAGCCATAGTAAAACCAGAAGTATTTTGACCGACAATAGTAACACGAACATCACCGTCCACATTATCTTCGTGTAAGAAACGAATAACATAACTTTTTCCGTCATAATTCCCTGTACCACCAATTTTAGTCGTACGTTTTCCACTTGCTTCTGTACTAGATCCTGTACTAACTAATTTAGTTAACGCTTTTCCGTTCCAAGTCATAATTCCAGATTTCAAAGTTACTTCTTCTGTTTGTAATGTTCTTTTCTTAACTTTTCCTAAATCGTCTTCTGCTGTATAAAAAGTAGGTGTATAAGTTAATTCAGCACCGCCCTTTATCCAACCTATACGATTATCTTCCGTTTCTATAACTGTATCTGCAGGAATACCAGTTTCACTGTCAAATTCAACAACATATAATTTACCACTGCCAAGAGTGATAGTATCTTTATCTCTTTTAGCCATTATTTAATCTCCTTTCGCAACTTTTTCTAAAAAAGTATCTAATTCGTAAATAGTCATATACATTTTTTCTTCATTTAACCACTCACGATTTTTATTGTATTGATAATCTTCGCTTTTTAAAAATGTTTCTATTTTTTTCTCATTTTCTGTATCAATAACTTCGCTATAACACTCTAAAGTTAAATTGTGTTCGATAATTGATATATATAAGTCAGCACCACGAGTATAAGTGTCGTCAATAAAAATGAAGTAAGGGAAAGCAGGTGTTTTCAAATAACGCAACTCTTTCCACTTTAACCCTGTACCTGTCTCCAGCATTTCTTTAACGTCCATTTGTAATCACCTCTTTCACCTTTTCTTCAAATTTTTTTTCAGCCTTTGAATAGTTCTTGTCTATGAAATCATTACTTTTAGTTCTTCCACCATTTCTTTTTTGATGTCCGTTTTTAATTAAATGAGTTAATCGATATTCAGGATCTTTTACATACCACGTATCTACAACACCGTCATAATTTTCGCTTGTTGTTTTAACATCTATGTATTTATAAAACCTTTTTCTTCGCCCACGTGGAGCATCTCTTTTCGTGTCTTCTTTAAAATCATTTGCAACTTCATGCGTAACATTTTTTATTTCTTCTGTTACTTCTTGTTTATACTCGTTTAATATATCGTTTATTTCACGCCCTAAACTATTAATTGTTATATTTGCCATTGAACTCACCAACAATAATAAATTCATTATTTTTTAGCATAAAATTATCAACAGTTTTAATGTCAAAGCATTTAGTTTCATACACAACTCTATATAGTTCCGTATTATATACAATGTCATCAAGTATAGGGTTATATCTAACATTAAAGTTAAAAGTAGAACTACTTATTTCTACTCTTGCGTTGAAATATTCCTTCCCACTTGATTTATTAATATTTGCGTGGCATAAACAATAGTCAGCCCATTTTTCAGTAGTTAAATCTACTTTTTGTATTTTAATTACCTTGTTGTAAACTGCCATTGTCTGCACCTCCATACTGTAATTGCATTATGAAGTCTTGCTTTAATTTATTAATAGTATTATTTTCCTTAACGCTATTTGCGTTACGATCAAATAAATCTTCAATGATTAAAAGGGCTAATTGTTTAGCCCTTTCGTCATCTTCTGGGTAGTCATCACTAATCGCACCTTTAAGCCAAGCGTCAGCAACCTTAATATACCTATTAAGTCTTGCGTCCGTTTTTTCATCGGTGAAATCAATGCTTAATTCTGCTTTAACTTCTTCCAAAGTAAGCATTTATAACACCCCCTTTAACTACGCAGTAGCACCGTTAGTTAATTCAATATAACCATTTACAAATGCGTCTTTGTCTCTTACTACAACATCTTCACGTTCAATTGCACGGAATAAAGTTAAATCTTCTTCAAAAGCATTTAATTCACCTGCTGCTGCAACGTTAGAAGTCATAATGTTAGTAACTTTACGATCAAATAATTTGATACCTTCTTTTAAATCACCAACAATAAATGGAACTTTTGCTCCTGTTAGTTCATAGTAATTTGAACTTGAAGGGTTACCAGTAGGCTCTGCTACTACCACATAATCGCTACCACTTAAAGTGTAATATGTTTTACCTGCTTGAACTGTGCTATCTGTTGATTTTGTGTAAACACCTTCGCTTGATAAATCAGCATTTGGAACAACAATAAGAGGAACAGTAGTAGCACCTGCACTTAATACCAAAGACATAGGGTTTTGTGGGTTTTTACTTAATAAATAATCTCCGTCACTATCTTTTAAAGTATCAAGATATTGTAAACCGTCATCGTTAGTAATAATATTTGATGTACCTTTAAATGCTTGACCTAAAGTTACATTTAATGCTTTCTTAATTCCGTCTAAATCAACTAAATCAGTTTTTGCGTTAGTATTTACTTGTTCAAGAATTAATTTATTACGTGTAACACGGCTTTCGTCTGCGATCCAAGTTACTAATTCGTTGTAAATGTTTTGGTCGCTGTCTTCAAACAATTCATTTGTTACTGGAAGAATACCTGCGTATTTATCAATGTTATATTCGATTTTGTCGAATTGTGGTGTTGCTTTAGCACCAATAGTTTGACCTTCGCCAACTTTTGAAAAACCTGTTTGACTAGAACGTTTCTTAAATGTTCTGCGTCCACTCATAGTAGATACTGCTTCAACACTAACTAATTGTTCAAGTGAGAATTTAGCCTCTCTTAAATGTTCGATGTCAGTTTGAATATCTTCTGGTACTGTGTAACCTCCGTCAGTTCCAGTAGTTTCATTCATAGAGTTTCTAACTTTTTTGATAGCGTTAGCAAATGCAGTTACTTTGTCAACAGTTTTAACTTTATTAACTACTTCATCAGTTACTTCTTCTTTGTTGTTGTTGTATAACTTCTCTGCAACTTTATATTCCCTTTCTAAATTTTCAATTTCAGCAATTTTATTTTCAGCACCTGTTAAATCTTTTGATTCAAATGCTTTTGTTGCTTCATCATTAAGCACTTCAATTTGTGCTTTAATTTCTCTCATTTTTTTATTCATAATTCATCTCCCTTTCTTTAATTCCTTTAATAATCAATGAGTTTTTAATTAAACCAAGTTTAGCCTTGATTTCTTGTTCTTTTTCTGTTGAAACTTCTTCATTTTCAACGTTTTCTTGCGTTTTTTCCGTATTTTCTTCGTTTTCTGGTGCATTTTCATTAGAAATTTGCTTATTTTCGTCATTTTCAACGATTTTTTCGCATTTTTCTTCATTTTTTAGTGAATTTTTAATAAAATCTGGTACATTATGATAATTTTTAAACAAATTACTATGTATTGTTGCAACTGCGACTTTTTCTTCATTAAGTATCGTAACATTGAAATATTTATCCATATCACTAGCACTTAACCAAGTTTCAGCGTCAATAATTGATTTTATTTCTTCTTCACTAACTTTTGCCTTATTCATATACATTGGCAGCATTACACTATCTTCAATTTTGTTTAGTGCGTCTATAGTTTTTTGCATATCATTTGCATTACCAATCGCAATAGACATTGGCTTATGTACCATAACAGTAGAATTCTTGTATAAGTACACGTTATCAGCCACGAACATTAAAAATGAAGCAGCACTTGCACTTAAACCGTCTACATAAGCATTTATGGTAGTACCTTTGTCTTTTTGGCGTTCCAACATACTAATCATTGTTGAAGCAGTAAACACATCACCACCTGGAGAATTAATGTAAATATTTAATGTTTGAATATTACCTACACTATCTAATTCCCTTTTGAAGTCCATAAGACTTACATCTGTTTCGCTCTCTGCACCAGTCCACCAGTCAACAGATTTTTCTTGTACGATCTCTCCATATATGAATAAGTCGGCTTCGGAAGAAGTTATATTTTTGAACTCATAAAATCTTTTCATTATTCATCACCTCCTTCCGTATCTATTTCTAAAGGCTCGTTAGAACCAGTAGAACTATTTGTGTTAGATCCATATTGCGAACCTATTTGTGTAATTTCTATTGTTGAGCCATTACCTATTAATACATCTCCACCTTCTTTGGCTTC
>CALVQV010000045.1 GCA_944358325.1 uncultured Bacilli bacterium | reverse complement strand
CGTTCTTCTCCATCAATTGTAATGTCAGCAAATGCTGGTATACAAACCAAATTTTTACCAGATGGAGCAACGAATCCTCTAGCTATAGCTATGGCCTTAATTGCTTGATTTAATGCGCCTGCGCCAATTGCTTGTATTTCTGCTGTATCTGCTTCTCTAAAAACATTTGCAAGCGCTCCTGCAACACTATTAGCATTAGACTTTGATGATACTCTTAAAATTTCCAAATTAATTTCCTCGCTTTCTATATTTTAAATATATGCACAAGAAATTTAATTATTATCAATTTTATCTAAATCTAAAATAAATTCTTCTAAATTTAAACTTCCATCCTTTAAGCTTAAACTTGGAGAATAATTATATATTTTATTTTTATATTGAAATTCTATTAACATATTAGGAATTATATCAGAAATATTTCCTTTAACTATAAATGGTTTAGTTTCTGTTCCCAAGAAATTTTCTTTTTCTATATCTACTTCTCCTAAAATAGTTTGATAGATAGACAATTTCAAATTTTTTTTAATTGGAACAATTAAATATAATTCTTCACCATCATTGGAATATATTGTAGGTTTATCTTCTAACTTATTTAAATATGGATCTTTAATAGAATTTAAATATTTAACTGCTAATAATTTATCAGTTTTTTCATCTATATTAAGTTGTTTAGCATATGTCGTAATATTGTTACTAGATTTTCCTAAATAATTTAGATAAAATAAATAACAAAATAGTAATAAAAATAATATAGAAAAAATCATTATAATTTTCTTTTTCATATCATCACCATCATAATTATAACACAATTTTTATTTTTTATTAATAGCATATTGACATTCATAAAAAAACTATGTATAATTTATATTGCCTACTTGATTTGCGGGTGTAGTTCAATGGTAGAACCCCAGCCTTCCAAGCTGACTACGTGAGTTCGATTCTCATCACCCGCTCCATATTGCTTATAAAACTTGTGTTTATTCACAAGTTTTTTTATGCAATATCGAGCACTCACGTAGTCAGCTTAGATGGGGTTTTTCCAATCAACTACACACCTTATTATTTTTATATTCTATAATATCATCAAACAAACTATACCATTTAATTTGAACACAATATCGTCTACTATCATATTTTTGATTATTATTTAAGCATCTATTTAGTGGTTGACAACTTAAAACACTAAAATGTACACCAGTTGAATATATATTGATCTTATTTTGTATTATTTCTTTAATTTCTTCGCGCGTAATATAAATAAAATCTTCAGGTATTCCATATATTAATAAATCAATATAATTAATATCATTATTACCTTTCAATATAAATCTATCAATTACTTTACCAATTATATCATTCTGGTTAAATCGTTTATTTAATATATCTATTTCTTCTTGATACTTAATTTTGTATTCAGCAGCTGAAAGTCTATTAGTACCGCTACCATTTGTTGTACCATCAGCATAATGGTATTTCAAATAACTCATTATGTATTTACGTTCTATTTTATTATCAATCAAAAAATGAATAAATTCGGAAATAGGTTCAACGTGCACAGAATTTTTGTTTCCACACTTTATACTAATTCTTTTGATATTGTCATTTATTTTTATATAAATATCCGTTTTTTGTAAAAACGGATTTCGCCATGATTTTATTATAGATTCTTCACTTATGTTTTCAAATAACTTATTCATCATGTCCAAATAAAGTGGATTTAATTGTTTTATTTTTTTACCATTCAAATAATTTACAAATTGTTGTTCGTTAATATATCCATTATTCATTTACATTTTCACCTCTTAATAAAAATATACGACAAAAATATATGAAATCCTTTAAAAACAAAAAAACTAGATAAAAATATAATATAAATATTTTATCTAGCTTACATTACAAATTTAAATTAGTTAAAATTTCCATTAATTTTTCTATATCATTAGAATTAGGATGCTCTAAAGCTTTATCAAAATTTTCCAAGCTAACTAATAAATTTTTATCTTCAGGATTTTGATGTATCATATTTATATATTTATCTCGAGTCGCCATAGGCATTTTACCTTGACAATAAAAATGACCTATTATAATATTACTCGAATTAACAAATTGCTTTGTCCTATTAAAAATAGCATCATAATAATTTTGGTCACCACCAAAACCACATGTCCCGAATAAAAAAATTTTTTTATTATTTATTGTTTGTAGAAATTTTTTAATATTATCAGTACAATTTCCCCTGTTAGTACATGAACCAATAAAAACAAGATCAGCCTCTTCTAACGATTCTGTTAAATTATTTTTATATTTGTTTTTTATAGCTTCAGCCAACATTTTAGTATTACCAGTTAAACTATCATATTTTATAAACATTTTCATTTAAACACCTCTTCTTCTCTTTCAAATTCATCAAGAACATTGTCTTGAATTTTAATATTACTAACAATTTTAGTATGGGAAATTCTATCATATATTATTTCTTTATCACCATCAAATATAGCCAAAATTGTTTCTACAATAAAAATCAACCATAAAATACTTAAAAAAAGTATTTCTAATATTGTTATAATTGCTAAATTAGTTGAAAAAGAAAGATAATTTATAAATAAATAATTAATATAAATTGGCAATGGTAATAAAACAATATACAAAATAAAATATCTAATTATATACTGATACCATTTACACTTACCATCAACACTTATAACTTTAATACTGACTATCATTTTTCCAAGTGTTTTTCCATTATTAATAATTGATAATCCAATAAAATAAACAATAATAGCAAAATAATAATTGAATAATGTTCCAAACGGAAAAATATTAATTAATAAAAATACAAAAAATATATCAATAAAAAATGCTAATGCTCTTCTAACTATTCCAATTTTAAATCCTTTAATATAAGATTTTTCATCTATTTTTTGACGTGAAGGTAAAATTGAAGATATTAATGGTTCTAAAATAAAACCAATATAACCGCCAAAAGTATTTAACATTAAATCATCAATATCAAACAATCTATAACTTCTAGGGTAAATACCATATAACCCAGTTAATTGCGTTATTTCAAAAAACAAACTTAAGCAAAATGTAATAACTACGCTTTTTATTAAAGGTGCATTGAAATAGTAACGTAAATATATACCAAAAGGTATTGTCATCGCAATATTAAATAAGACTTGTAAAAACGCTCTATTTTTAAATAATTTGATAAAAGATGCAAAATTATCAATATGAATTGTAGAATTAATATCATTAATAAATTGAAAAGGAATTAATTGATATTTCGGTGTTTTTAACGTCATAACATATTCTATTTTTGGAAGTGGCAGTATAACGAGAAAAAATATATTTATTAAATAAAGAATAAAAGAATAAACAATTATTGTTCTCATAAAACTAATAGAACCATATTTATGATAATTATAAAGTATATATGGTAAAGTTATTAGTAAAGCAATAATTGGAAAAATAAATATTGCAGTTTTAATAGCATATAAATAAGACTGCATAATAATTTAACCTCATGCAAATAACAAAATCATGCTTTGTAAGATAAGTAAACAAAAAATGATAATGCTCAAACTATAGGTCATTTGTTTTATTAGTTTATCTTGATTATTATATTTAAAACATAAATTTATAACATAACTAATTATATTTAAACACATAGGAACTAAAATAAATCCAAAAATATAACCGATTCTAATAGAAATAGCTGCGTTAGTTTTAACATAATCAATTGCGGATTGTAAAAAAACAAAATTTTTAATAGTATAAATAAAAGCAACAATACTTAAGAAAAAAGAAATAATATTAATAATCAATGAATAATTAATTGTTTTTTTACTTTCTATTTCTAATTTTGTTCCACATTCACCACAATAGCGGGCTCCATTTTCTATTTTAGCACCACATTCACTACAATACTTAATCATTATTTACCTCCTTTATTTTTTACAAATACACTACCAATATAAGTTTACCACAAATGTCTATAATTGAAAACTATTAATAATTATGATATTATATATATGAAAGATAGGAGGAAGTATTTATGAATAATAATACTACAATGTTAAAAGAAATTCACGAAACTTTAGAACGATTACCAGAATGTTCTAAATATAATGAACAAAATTTACAAGATATTGTTACCGCCATTAAAGAATTTAAACCAAATAATATCGTTATTGTTGCTCGTGGTACATCATTACATTCAGCAATGTATGCTAAATATTTGCTAGAAATTTATTACAAAATTCCAGTGTCTTTAGCTGCTAAATCTGTTTTTACTGTATATGATACAGATATGGATTTAAGTAAAAGCTTAGTTATTGCAATTAGTCAATCTGGTAAAGCTAAAGATATTACTAAAGCAATCGAAAAATCTAATGCAAGCGGAGCTTTAACAGTTGGAATTACAAATGAGTTAGATTCAATAACTCATAAAGCATGTAAATATAATCTATATTGTAATGTAAATAAAGCAGTAGCATATGCTGCTACTAAAACTTACACATCAACAATGTATTTAATTACAAAATTAACTTATTTATTAACAAATAATGAAAAGTTAAATTTAGATGATGCTTTTTTATTAGAAAATTTAAAAACAGCATTAAATCATTATGATGAAATTAGAGAATTAGTTAAATTATATAAAGATACTAATGATTTATTTACTTTAGGACGTGGTATTCCATATTCACTTGCTATGGAATGTGGCTTAAAAATAAAAGAAACATCACATTTTCATGTAAGTACATATCCTGCTAGCGAGTTTTATCATGGACCAATAGTAATGGCCAATAAAAATATTCAAGCTATATGTTTTGCACTTGATAAAATAACAAATCCTGATATTAAGACAGTTTTAAATAGTTTTAAAAAATTAGATGTTAATACATTAGTTATTACAAATGATAAAAATTTACTTGATCTTGCTAATAATCACATATATATTAATCAAGATAATGATTTATATGCTTTATTTCAAGCAATAATTATTTTACAATTGTTTGCTTGTGAATTATCAGTTTTACGTGGTAATAATCCTGATTTTGTTGATGTTTTAGAACATATTGATACATATTAATATAATAAAAACTACTTCAAATAGAAGTAGTTTTTATTTTTATATTCCATCTGTTGTATTTTTTTCTTGTTTGATATTAGTATCTAATATGAACAAATTTTTTTTACTTGATTCTATCATATTATTTGCTAATTCATTAATTGTTAAAGTTTGTAATTTAAAAGCACAATCCATAATAGAACCAACGTTACATCCAGCCACGACTTTAATATTTTGGTTAGTAAAAGCCAATTTGGCTGCTTCTTTATATGGAGTTCCGCCTAATAAATCACATGCAAATAAAATATTATGTTGTTCTTTTATTATTTGTCCAAATTTTTGTGCTAAGGTAATATCTGTATCATCTTTGGTAAAATCTATATAATAAATATTTTCATTAGGACCACTAACCATTTCTATCATAGATTTAACACCGGTTGCATAATTACCATGCCCAGTAACAATTATAATATTATTCATACTATACTAATCCTATAAATGAACCTAAGATAGCTAAAATGATAGTTCCAAGAATTATCAATGATGGATTAACCTTTTTCTTTAATAAACCATAGCAAGCAAAAGTAAAGGCAAATGGCAATAAATTAGGGAAAATCATATCGATAAATTCTTCTTGAATACTTACTACTACCCCATTTCCAGTATTAATAGTTGGTAACAAAGTCAAGCTAACATAACTTGCAATTAGACCACCTAATATTGTAATACCTACAATAGTAGCACATCTGTTTATCATTTCTGTATTTTTTTGAATTACTTCAAATGCTTTTGTCCCCATACTATAACCAATATGAGCAAGTGGGAAACGAAGTAAAAATGCCATGAAGAATACAACAAAATATAAAATTGGTCCCACAATATTTCCTTGACTAGCAAGAGATGCAGCAATACCTGACATAATTGGCATTAAAGTAAACCAGAAGATGGCATCACCAATTCCTGCTAAAGGTCCAAATAAAGCAACTTTAATTCCACGTACTGTTTCTGGTTTTTCGCCTTTTTCGTATAAAGATAGCATTAAACCAATTAGGAAAGATAATAATACATTGTGTGTATTAATAAATTCTAGATTATCTTTTAATACTTCCTTTAATTCTTCTTTATCATCACCATATATTTTTTCAAGTTCTGGTGCCATAGCAGTAGTAAAACCAATACTTTGCATTCTTTCGTAGTTGAAACATGCTTGATTTAGTAAAGTTCTAAATGCCATTTTATTTAAATCAGAATGAGTTAAAACTTTAGTTCTAGATTCCTTCGCCATCGTTTACAACTCCTTTCACTTCTTTTACTTCATTATTATTGTAATAAGTCAATAATGCAAAAATTAAACCCATTATTGCTACTGGTAAAATATTATTCATTTCAATAAATGAAGCAAATAAGAAACCAGCTAATAAATATGGTACATAACGTGCTTTTAACATTACACGTAATAACATTGCAAATCCAATTGCAGGGATTAAACCACCTGCTACAGATAACCCATGTGTTAAAAATTCAGGTAAAGCGTTTACTAATTCACGCATTGCATCTTGAGCAACGTATGCTGATAAGAATATTACTAATCCATATAGTAATGAATTACCTAATATACCATAAAAACATAATTTAAATAGTCCTTTTACATCACATTTTTCTGCATATTTTTCAGCTTTTTTATTTAATACAACTAATACTGTATTATATAAAGTTGATATTTGTTGCATTAATAATCCAAAAGGATATGCTAAAGTAAATGCCATTTCAACACCTTGGCCAGTAGTTTTAGCTAAAACTACTGTCATAGCACTACAAATAATAGCATTAGGTGGTGTTACACCACCAACTGCAGTAATTCCTGCAAAAGATAATTCTACTAATCCCCCTGCTATTAATCCTGTATTTATATCCCCTAATAATGCACCAATTATTGGAGCTACAATAATCGGTCTAAAGATAAACAGTCCTTCTAATTGATTGTCTATTGCTAGTATCATTACTGCAATAGTAATTATAATACCTTGAAATAAACTAATTTCCATAAAAACCTTGTATGATATATATAGTCAGTTACAAGAGAGATTTTGTAATTAATACTGACTAGTATATTATCATATTCCTTC
>CALVQV010000044.1 GCA_944358325.1 uncultured Bacilli bacterium | reverse complement strand
GTTTTAGACTTCTATGAAGTAGAAAAAGCTTACCGTGAGGTAAGCAAGTGTCAAAATTTATTTTGACATTTTGTTCTGTTAAAATAGAAAAAGGTGATAGTATGAACAAAATTATTTTAGTTGATGGTAATAATTTATTATTTCGTAGTTATTATGCAACTGCTTATAATGGTAATTTTATGAATAATAGTAAAGGCTTTCCAACTAATGCGTTATTTGGTTTTACAAATATGATGAATAAAATTATTTTAGAGGAAAAACCCCAATATATTATTGTAGCTTTTGATAAAGGTAAAACTTTTAGACATGAAGAGTATGCTGATTACAAAGGTGGTCGTAGTGAGACACCTAATGAGTTAAAAATGCAATTTCCTAAAGCTAAAGAATTACTTACAGCAATGGGCATAACTTATTATGAAATTGATAATTATGAAGCTGATGATATTATTGGGACTTTCGCACGTTATTGTGATTTAGAACCTGATTTTATCGGAACAATTATTAGTAGTGATAAAGATTTATTACAACTTATAAGTCATGATGTTGATATTAAGTTGTTAAAACAAAAAGATTATATTCGTTATAATGAAGAAAGTTTTAAAAATGCTTATGGTTTTGAACCTATTCATATGATTGATCTTAAGGCTTTGATGGGTGATGCTAGTGATAATATTCCAGGCGTTCGTGGTGTTGGAGAAAAAACAGCTTTAAAGCTTATTAGTGAATATAAAACAATTGATAATTTATATGATCATATTGATGATATTAAAGGTAAGTTAAAGGATAAATTACTTGAAGGAAGAGAGGATGCTTATAAGAGCAAACATCTATGTACAATTGTTAAAGATGCTCCTTTAGAAATAAAAATACCTGATATTAAGTATCGTGGAACAAATCACGAGGAACTTAATAAAATATATGAGGAACTAGAATTTTATTCTTTTCTTAAAAAAACTAAAAAAGAAGATTTAGAAAAAAAATCATTTGCTTATGAAGTTATTGATGATTTAGACAAATTAAAGATTACAAAACCATGTGCGATTTATTTAAGTGTTGAAGGAACTAATTATCATACAGGTAAAGTTCATGGTATGGGTATTTATAGTGACGAAGTTAGTTGTTTTATTCCTATTGATTTACTAAAAAAACAACCTTCTTTTTTAACTAATATTGAAAAATATACTTATGATTTAAAGAAGACTTATGTTAGTCTTAAATGGTTAAATATTAAGTTAGATAAGGTCAGTTTTGATACTATGATTGCTGGTTATTTATTAGAATATAATGTTAAAGATGATATTGCTTATCTTGCTAATGAGTATGAGACTGATATGTCTTTTTACGAAAATATTTATAAGAAAAAAGAAGAATTAAATATGGATTTAGTTTATTACAATAGTGTTATTGCAGCTAAATTTATTTATGAAACAAAGAATTTATTTGCTAAAAGATTAGAGGATAAAGAGTTAACAAAGTTATTTAAGGAAATAGAAATGCCACTTGCTTTAACTTTGGGAGATATGGAATATGATGGTGTTTATGTATCACGTTCTAAGTTAGAGGAAATGGGCGAAGAATTAAAAATTAAAATGGAACTTACTAGTCAAACTATTTATAATTATGCAGGACATGAATTTAATATTTCTTCTCCTATTCAATTAGGTGTTGTTTTATTTGAAGAATTAAATCTTCCAGCTTTGAAGAAAACTAAGACAGGTTATTCAACTAATATTGAAGTTTTAAATAAATTAAAAGATAAGCATCCCATTATTGAAGAAATTATTAATTATCGTATGTTTAGTAAATTATATTCTACTTATATTGAAGGTTTAATTAACACTATTCATGATGATAATAAGATACATACTATTTATACACAAACATTAACACGTACTGGTAGATTATCTAGTATTGAGCCAAATTTACAAAATATTCCAATGCGTAGTGAAGAAGGAAGAACAATTCGAAAAGCTTTTTTGCCAAGTCAAGATAGTTTAATTATTAGTAGTGATTATTCACAAATAGAGTTGCGTATTTTAGCGCATATGGCAGATGTTAAAGCTCTAATTGATGCTTTTAAAGAAGGCAAGGATATTCATGCGAAAACAGCATGTGATATTTTTAATGTGTCAGAACCTACTAAGAATATGCGTAGAATTGCAAAAGCTGTTAATTTTGGAATTATTTATGGTATTAGTAGTTATGGCTTAAGTGAAAATACTAATTTAACGCCTAGTGAAGCCAATGAATTTATTAATAACTATTTTAAAGCATATCCAGGTATTAAAGATTATATGGATAAAGTTATTAGTGATGCCCATATAAATAAGTATGTTAAAACGCTTTTTGGTCGTATTAGAACAATTCCAGAACTTAGTAATAAAAATGCTTTAATTAGGAAACAAGGAGAACGTATGGCTTTAAATACACCTATTCAAGGTACTAGTGCAGATATTATTAAAAAAGCTATGGTTTTAATTCATGATAGATTAATTAGTGAAAAGATGAACGCAAAGATGATTTTACAAGTTCATGATGAATTAGTTTTTGATTGTCCTAAATCTGAAGAACAAAAATTAAGAGTGATTATAAAAGATATTATGGAAAATGTATGTGAACTAAAAGTTCCTTTAAAAGTTGATATTGAAGAAGGAACTGATTGGTATCAAGCAAAGTAGGGGGATATTATGAATAAAGTGAGTATTGCGCTTGTAATTAGTTTTACAGTTAATTTATTACTTACTTGTTTTAAAGTATTAGTTGGATTTATTTTTAAAAGTAGTGCATTAATTGCTGATGGTGTTCATTCTTTTAGTGATTTATCTACTGACGTTGTAGCTTTTGTTGGTTCTAAAATAAGTCGTAAGCCAGCAGACAAAGAACATCCTTTTGGTCATGGTAAGACGGAATATTTAACAAGTATTGTAATTGGCGTAGTTGTTCTTTTATTAGGATTTACAATAATTGGTAATAGTAATAATACGAAAGCCATTCCATCGATGGTAGTAACGATAGTAACTATTTTTACGATTACGTGTAAATATTTATTATCTAGTTATTTAATTAATAGAGGAAAAAAATTAAACAATGCGATTCTCATTAGTAGTGGTAAAGAGAGTAGAGCTGATGTTATAAGTAGTGTAGTTGTATTAATTTCTAGTATTTTGATGCAATTATCTACAACTTATAAATTTTTAATTTATGCTGATAGTATCGCAACAATTGTGGTTGGTATTTTAATTATTAGAACTGGTTTTCTTATTTTAAAAGAAAATATTAGTATTATTTTAGGTAAACAAGAAGATGATGTTGATTATATTAATGCTTTAAAAAAAGTTATTTTAAAACATGACCAAGTTGTAAAAATAGATAGTTTGATTATTATAAAATATGGACCATATTATAGTTTGAATTTAGAAATAACTATGCCTAGTACTTTATCTTTAAATGAGGCTCATGATATAGTTCATAAGGTTGAGCAAAAAATTAAAAAGTATGATAAAAGAATAGAATTTATTACGACTCATATTAATCCTATGTAACTTAGTTTGACATATTTTTAAAATATGATAAAATACTTTGGCGTTTGAAAGGAAGTATTTTATGAAAACTTTAAATAAAATAGAAAATTTCGTTATTAATAATGCTGATAGCTATTTAGGTGAATTATATGGTGAAGCTTATTTAAAAACATTGGAAGATATGTTTAGTGAACAAGAAGAAATTAATAAAAATAAGCCTTTAATTTTAACTGAAAAAGATATTATGATTAAAGATATACTTAATGAGTTAATGGTTGAACATAGAGATTCAATTGTTGTTACAAAATTTATCTATAATGAATTAAATAGTATGCTTAATGTTGATGATTTAACTAAAATGCAAAAAGAACAAAAAGCAATTCTTGATTTAAATAATTTAGTTAAGCAAAATATTACTAATATTTTATTTCAAAAAATATTTGGAATAGAAGATAAAAAGTTATATTTTGCTAATGTTCAAAATGTTTATGTTAATAATCTATGTGAAATTGATTATAATCTTTTTCAAGATAATCGTGAATTACTTGATAAAATTAGAGACTATGCTTTTTGTAATGTAGGAACAACAATTGGTAATCAGGTTGCAAATACTTATTTAGCTATTATTGAAGATCAGATAGAACAAGGTAAAACTTATTTGGAAAAAGATAATAATTTAAATTATATTGTTTGTGATGAAAGAGTAGCTAGTATGTTTAATATGCTTTTTGATAATTGTCAAAATGAAAATGAACGTCAATTTTTAAGAAAACTATATTATAATAAATCAATATTAGTTAAAGAAAGAGCAGAAAAAGAAAAAAGACTTGCTAAAACAAGATAATTAAAGTATAATTGATTTATCAATTAAAGCGTTGATGAAGAATAGTAATATATTTTTAATTTGTAGAGAGTCTATGGTTGGTGAAAATAGATATTTAAATATATATGAATCTACTTTGGAGTGAAATGTAAACATTTCCGGGGCAACTCGTTATCTTAATTAAGACTTATTTAGGATGGTACCGTGCTATGCACTCCTATAAATAAGTCTTTTTATTTTATAGAGAGGAAGATAATATGATAGATATTAAATTAATAAGAGAAAATAGAGATTTAGTAAAAGAAAATATTAAGAAGAAATTTCAAGATGAAAAATTACCTTTAGTTGATGAAGTTTTTGAATTAGATAAAAAAGTACGTGAATTAAAACTTGAAGGAGATAAATTACGTGCTGATAAAAATAGTAAAAGTGCTTTAATTGGTAATTTGATGCGTCAAGGAAAAAAAGAAGAAGCAAATAAAATAAAAGAAGAAGTAGCTAGTTATGGTAATAAAATATTAGATTTAGAACAAGAAGAAGAAAAAATTAATGCTTTAATTAAAGAAAAAATGATGGCTATTCCAAATATTATTGATGCTAGTGTACCAATTGGTCATGATGATAGTGAAAATGTGGAAGTAGAAAAATTTGGTGAACCAATTGTTCCAGATTATGAAATACCATATCATGCAGATATCATTGAAGCTTTAAATGGTATGGATAAAGTAGCTTCTGCTAGAACTAGTGGTCAAGGTTTCTACTATTTATTAGGTGATATTGCTCGTCTTCATGAAGCGATGATTGCTTATGCACGTGATTATATGATTGATCAAGGCTTTACTTATGCTATACCTCCTTTTATGATACATAGTGATGTTGTAACAGGGGTTATGTCATTTCCTGAAATGGAAGCTATGATGTATAAAATAGAAGGTGAAGATTTATATTTAATTGGTACTAGTGAACACTCTATGATTGGTAAGTTTAAAGATCAAATTGTAAAACCTACGGAATTACCAATTTGTATGACTTCTTATTCACCATGCTTCCGTAAAGAAGGTGGATCTCATGGTTTAGAAGAAAGAGGACTTTATCGTGTACATCAATTTGAAAAACAAGAAATGATTGTTTTATGTGAACCTGAAGAATCAATGGATTGGTATAATAAGATGTGGAAATACACAGTCGAAGTATTTAGAAATATGGATATTCCAGTAAGACAATTAGAATGTTGTAGTGGGGATTTAGCTGATTTAAAAGTTAAATCATGTGATATTGAAGCATGGAGTCCACGTCAACAAAAGTATTTTGAAGTTGGTTCATGTTCTAATTTAGGTGATGCTCAAGCTAGAAGATTAGGTATTCGTGTTAAAGGTGAAAAAGGAAATTATTATCTTCATACTTTGAATAATACTGTTGTAGCAACACCTCGTGGCTTAATCGCTTTAATTGAAAATAATTATAATCCTGATGGATCTATTACTATTCCAAAAGTATTAAGACCATATATGGGTGGCAAAGAAGTAATTAAAAAAGCATAGAAATATGCTTTTTTTCTTGTTATAATATTTGATTAGAAAGAAGTGATATTATGCCAGAACTACCAGAAGTAGAAACAGTAAAAGAAAAATTAAAAAAAGAAGTATTAAATAGAGTTATAAAGGATGTTATTATTAATTATCCGAAGATTATTGAATATCCTGATTCTTTAGAATTTAAAACTAAAATAATTAATCAAAAAATTATAGATATTAAAAGACGTGGTAAATGGTTAATGTTTGAACTTGATAAATATTATTTACTTAGTCATCTTCGTATGGAAGGAAAATATTTTGTTAAGAATAATAATGATGAACATTCTAAACATGAACATGTTATTTTTAAACTTGATGATAATCGCGAACTACGTTATTTAGATACACGTAAATTTGGTCGCATGTATCTTTATCCTAAAGATGTGGTGTTCAATGAAAAACCATTAAATGAATTAGGACTTGAACCTTGGGATGTTAATTTGAATAATAGTTATTTAAAAGAAAAATATAAAAATAAAAAGTTACCAATTAAAACAGTTTTATTAGATCAAACTATTATTGTTGGTATTGGAAATATATATGCTGATGAAATACTATTTTTAAGTAAAATAAATCCTTTAAAAAAAGCTAATAGTTTAACTAAGAAAGAACTTGATAATATTATTAAATATACCAAAGAAGTATTAGAACATGCTATTAAAATGGGTGGAACAACGATTAGAAGTTATGAATCCAGTGAAGGCGTGCATGGTACTTTTCAAGAAGAATTATTAGTCCATAATCATGCTGATGAAAATTGTATGTATTGTAAGACAAAAATTGAGAAAACTAAAATAGGAGGTAGAAGTACATACTATTGTCCTAAATGTCAAAAATAGGAGGAATTATGGACGAAATCTATAAAAGAAGAAGTATTAGAAGTTTTAAAGATGAAATTGTCGAAGATAAAGACATTGAAGCAATCATTAAAGCCGGTATGAATGCACCATCTGCTAAAAACAATGAACCATGGCAATTTATTGTGGTAAAAGATAAAGATACATTATTTCATTTATCCACAATAAAATTGTATGGTAAAATGCTTAAAGAAGCTGCTTGTGCAATTGTTTTAGTTGCTAAACCAAAAATGATTTTTTGGCAACAAGATATGGCTGCATGTTGTGAAAATATGCTACTAGAGGCAACACATTTAGATTTAGGTAGTTGTTGGTGTGGTGTTAAGCCATTAGAAAGAGAAGAGGAACGTTTACGTGATTTTTTTAGTGTTCCTGATGATTATTATATTTTTGGCTTAGTCGCTTTAGGATATGCTGATGAAGAAAAAGATTATAACAATAAATTTGATAAAAGTTTAATTCATTATGAAACATGGTAAAATAAAAAGCGTAAAATTAATTTCAATGTCATTAACTTAAGAAACGCGAAAGCGTTTTTTTTGATATAATAAAAGAAAGAATAGGAAGGTT
>CALVQV010000043.1 GCA_944358325.1 uncultured Bacilli bacterium | reverse complement strand
ATTATACAGGAACAACAAATGGTCCTGGTAAAGATAAATTGATGGCTATGGATTACTTCACTGACAGTGAAAAATTATTAGAAGGCAATGAACGTCAAGAATTATTCTCACTTGCTCCAAATAGTATTACTAAAGTAAGAATTTATGTATGGATTGAAGGTCAAGATATTGATAACTATGATTTTGCTTCACTAGGTGGACAAATTGAAGTTGCATTTGGATTTACTAAAGAAAGATTCTATGGTGAAGATATCGAATATGATGGTCCTGAATTACCAGAAGATGTTGTTAGAGAAGAAACGTTCTCATATTCAAATACAGGAACAGTTAGTAATATTTCTGATGCAAGAGCAACATTTGATGATAATCAAAATTTATTTACTGTAGATAAATGGATGAAAGAATTTACATTTAATGATCAAGGAAATGCAATGCGCGCTTATAAAGACGAAGATGGAAGCTGGAAAACTGAGGCTGTTGTTCAACCATAATAAATCATAAAATAAGGAAGGAGATAGAATATGGCTAGAAAATATAATAAAAAACAAGCTAAAAAAATTAGAAATTTAGTTACTATATGTTCTTTATGTATAATCATGTTATTAGTCTCAACTTATGCGTGGTTTATTGGAATGAAAACAGTAGATGTTGCAAAATTTGAAATTAATATTGCGACAACTGAAGGTTTATTCTTATCACTAGATGGTGAAACATGGACTTATAAGTTAGACATTAATGATGATGTTAAAAATCCACAATATGTTGGTAATACTAACCAAGGCATTAAGGGTGATGATGACTTTGCTGGATTAGTTCCAATGTCATCAATAGGTGAAATGGATGATACTGTTTCACGTATGAAATTATATGAAAAATCAAGTTTAACTGCTGTTACAGGTGGTTATAGATTATTATCAGACCGCATTGATAATACAGGTGCTGGGGAAGCTAAAGGATATGTGGCATTTGATTTATTCATTAAAAACTTATCAGGAGAAGAATATTATGTAAATAATGATCCTGATAATGAAGAAGCAATTTATTTAACTACTAATTCAGAAGTTAAAGTTGCTGAAGCAGGTGGAGTTAAAGATACAGGTATTGAAAATTCAGTACGTATTGGTTTCACACAATTAGGACGTGTAAGCGCTGAATATGATACTGCTGATGATAAAGATATGGATGTTATTACAAGTATGGATTGTGATGGAGCAGCAGCTCAACCAACTCAACCTTTATCTCAAGTAACAGGTATTTGTCGTGATGCTGTTATTTGGGAACCAAATGAAAAAGTACATACACAAAATGCTATTAATTGGTATAATGAATCATGTTTACCTAGAACACAAGCTGGTGCAGGTACTGATGTAAATGATCCTAGTGAGTATGATACAGCAGGATCTTGTAAAACAATTGGTCTTGATCAATTTGTTCCAACATATGTAATTAGTGATGTAATTACTACTGCTAATGCTGTAAATATCTATGATGGTAGTGCATTAAATAGTTATGCTGGTAATGAAAGTTTATTACAACCAGTAGATACATTTACTGATGAAGAAAAAGGTAAAGAAGGAAATGAACGTCCAGAGTTTATGACTTTAGCGCCAAATAGTATTACAAAAGTAAGAGTATATATTTGGATTGAAGGACAAGATATTGACAATTATGATTTTGCTCAATTAGGTCAATTAATAACTGTTAATTTCGGGTTCACTAAAGAAAGATATACAGAAGATACTATGGGCGGATACGATGGTCCAAGTACTGACATTACTCCAACAACTGGTGCATAATTTAGTTAAATACTGATTAAGTACGATATGAATAAAGAGTAATGATTAAAATTACTCTTTATTTATATAAATAGGTGGTGAAATAATGTTAAAGCAAAATAATATAAATAAAACAATTACAAAAAAGAAAAGTATAAAATCACAAAGGAAAAAGAATACTATTAAAGAAAAAGTAGCCCTAATACATACTACAAAATTTAAAGTTTCTTTCTTTTGTGTTTTTGCGCTTGGTGTTTTCTTAATTTTTGCTTCTTATGCTTGGTTTTCTACAACATTAAATGTTAAAATTAATAATTTTAACATGGTAGTACAACAAAATAGTGGTTTATCAATTTCGTTAGATGGCGTTAATTATGATACATTTGTAGAAATTTCACAAGATACTTTATTAGATGGTTTAACACCAACATATCCTAATCATAGTAGTCATTGGTCATATAATGGTTTAATTCCGGTTTCATCTAATGGTATTACTAATCATAATAGTCCAGTATTTAATATGTTTTCTGCTGGTAATGGTGTTAGTTATGATAGAAGAGATAGAACGCGTGGTTTTATTACAACATATCAATTAGAAGAAAATGGCCCTAGAACTTTTAGTTCTTATACAGCTTTTGACTTGTTCTTTAAAAATGTTACTGGATCACCAGTAAGCGATAATTTATATTTAGATTATGGAACACAAATAACACTTGATGAAAGTGCTAATGAAGAAATGCAAGGGTTATTTAATTCTTTAAGAATAGGTATCGTTAAAATTGGTAGTTTACCAAAGGATGCTTCACCTAGAGATGTTCAAAATATTAGATGCAATAATAATTGTGAATCAATTATTTATGAACCTAATAGTACAGCACATACATCTTTATCAATTGAACGTGCAAAAAAATATGGTGTTAATTTAGTTGACGGTGAAAGATTTCCAACATTTGCATTTTCTAAAGCAGGTGGTCCTATATATGTAGATAATACTGTTTCAGGATCTCCAAATTTAGATATGGAATATTTTACATTACAAAATACAATAACAGAAAATGATTTCGAAGAACCTTTATTTAGTTTACCTGATGGTGTTACAAAAGTAAGAGTATACTTATGGGTAGAAGGACAAGATATTGATAGTTTAGAAACTGATTCTGAAGGTGCTTCTATTTCACTTACAATTAGCTTTGTTAAGGATACTGAAGGATACAATGCCTTTGAATAAAAATAGTGGGGGAGGAAAAAGGTGGTATTATGAAGAAAGAAGAAAATAAAGTTGATTTTGATTTGTCGACATTAAGTTTGCAAGAATTAATTGAGTTATACGGAAA
Source organism: uncultured Bacilli bacterium (assembly GCA_944358325.1). Classification (GTDB taxonomy): domain Bacteria; phylum Bacillota_I; class Bacilli_A; order RF39; family UBA660; genus CALVXF01. The sequence continues at coordinate 4,904 of CALVQV010000043.1, read as the reverse complement.
TATAACAGAATTCTTGAAGTTTTTGGAAGAACACAAAATTATTTTAGAAGAAAAGGTAGAAGAAGATGAATAACAATTTTTTAGATTTTATAAATAGAGATATTGAAGCTAAAAAGACTTTGATTACTAATACCCCTACAAAAACTAAAACTAATAAAAAGAAATTTAATGCGACAATTGAATCAATTGAAGAAAAATATGAAGAATATCGCGCTAGTACCAGAAATTATTTACTAGCCAAAGCACGTTCTTTTGAAATTAATGAAACTAAAGCAAACGTTGATAAATTACAAGAACGAATTGTTGAATTGGAACGTGCGAGATTCTTATTAAATCCTATTAATACGTATGTTGAAAAAATGGGATTTGATGATTTAATATATCAAATAAGTAATTATGATACTTTTAATTTTAATTCTTTAAATGATATTATAAATGGCTTTTTAGATAAGTTTGAACAAGCAGGTATTGTCTTAACAGCAACACACTTTGACTATACTTGTTATGTTCATGAATATATGTCTGCTTATCTAGAAGCAAGAATGCGTAAAGAAGATAAATATAATAAAGTATCAGAAATTTTTGAAAGAATTTATTGGGTAAATCCAGATTTAATTTCTCATATTGAGTTAAATTTCCGTAAATTAATTCGTGATAATGCCAAAAAATTTGAGGCATATATTTCTAGTTTACAAAAAGAGGTTTCAACTAGAAATGGCGTTATTAATTATATGGATTGTTTAAATAAATTAAAAGATGCATATGAACAAATAAATGATGCTAAAAAAGAAAATGTAACTGATATAGTGTTACTTGCTAAATCAAAACAAATAGATATAGAACATTTTTTAGAAAATAATAAAGTCCGTAAAGCTGCTTACGATGCTTTAATTCCTACAACAGTTGATATTAAAGACAAATCTCAAATGCACAAAATTTGTGAAGCTTTAGAAAAATTAAAAATTAATATTGAAGAATATAAAAATTATGTTGAGTTTGCACCTTTATTCAAAGATTTTAAAGATGAATATGAAAAAGTTTTATCTGACAACACACAAAAAGAAGAGTATAAAGGCTTGAAAAATATTTCGGAAGAAATTAAGGCAAAAGAAGCTGAGTTAGAAAAAATTAATAAAAAGATTTTTGGTAGTAAAATCAGTTTTTTAGATTTTAGAAGTGAAAGCAATATGAAGAAGTTAAAAGCTGAGTCTCTTTATGTTGCCAAAGAATTATATGAATTATATAAGAAATATGATAAAGAATATTTCAAAGATAAAGTTCTTAAAGAACTTGATAAAACTTTAGCTATTTCTGATCTATTAACATTATATTATAGTTTTGATTTTGTTAAGAAATTAGCAATTCAAAGAGTGTATAATATAACTGATTATAATGAAATAATTAAGTATAGCGACACATTTGATTTATTTGCTATGAATCCTTTAAACATGATTGTAGCAGGCATACCAATTTTTGGTACAGAAAATATTGCACGCGTAATTGCTAATAAATATCGTTTAAATAATTTATCAATTATTGAAGATGATTTGAGAGAGGATAATTTAAGTAGTATGCTTAATAAAATATCTTTAATTTTACGTATCAATATGATTGAAAATAGTCAAACATCAATTGATAAAATATGGTTTATGGTTCAAGTTGCTAAAATTATTGATAAAGAAAACAAAGAAGATACTAATGTTTAGTATCTCTTTTTTTCTCTTTTTTTCGACATAAAACGACAAAAATTATTGACTTTGAAGTAGGTGTGTTTTATAATAAAATTATATTATAGAGGGTATCGGAGTGTAGTAGTTATATTTGACTATGAAACAAAATAAAAAGGGAAACAACTGTGATTAATGTTATTTTGTTGGAGGTATTGTTTATAATGGGACTTCAGTAAGCGCTAGTAAAACCTACACTTTAATAGTGGGCTAATATAATTGAGCCTAGTATAAAGTGTATAGGTCTAAACATAATTTAAAGTATTGATTTTGGCTTCCGTTAATACTTTAGATGAAGTTTAAATATGGCATAAACACTTTTATTAGGCAACCAAGAAATGAGCGTACTATTGAAGGTGGTTTTATATTTTTATATAAAACAATAATTAAAAATTACTAAATCAGATAATATGCTTAAGTATGTTGGGAGTTTTTAACGAAGGTTTTAGTAAGCTTTAATTAAAAGAATAGAAAAGAAGGAGAGAAGAAAATGAAAAAACGTAACAAAAAACATGAAAATCGTGTTAAAAAGTTAATCGTTGGATGTGGATTATGTGCAACAATTTTAACAGTTTCAACTTATGCATGGTTTATCGGTATGAAAACTGTTAATGTAGAAGCATTCAATGTAAAAATTGCTGCAATTGATGGTTTATCACTTTCATTAGATGGTGAAACATGGGCTGATTCAGTAGAAATTAATGAAGATAATTATGAATTAAATGCTGAATATCCTGGTAATACAAATGCTTGGTCATCTCTAGTACCAATGTCATCAGTCGGTAAAATTGATTCAGCAGCATCAAGATTAATTTTATATGAAAAAGGAAGCTTTACAGTAACTGATGGTGGTTACAGAATTATGGCAAGCCGTACAAGAAATACAGAAGCGGATGCTGGAGAATCAAGAGGATATGTAGCATTTGATTTATTTGTTAAGAATTTATCAGGTGAAGAATATTATGATGGTTTAGATATTAAAAATGAAGAAGCTATTTATTTAACACCACAATCTGAAGTAACAGTAGGAGAATCTGGTGATGTAAGAGCAGGTATTGAAAATTCAGTACGTGTAGGATTTGCCCAAATTGGACGTGTTACTGCTGAAGGAGATACAGATGCATCTGGTAGAGTTCAACCTATTTCATGTGCTGGTGGTGGTGGCGTAACAAGTATTTGTTCACGTGACGCTGTTATTTGGGAACCAAATGATGCTAAACACGTACAAAATGCTATTAACTGGTTTGAAAGTTCTTGTAAAAACAGAAATGCTGTTAATGATGTAACAAATCCAGGTGCTTATACTGATACTACATGTACAGCTCCTGCTTTAAACGAAGCTGTTAAAACATATGCAATTAGTGGAGAAATTACTAGTCCAACTGCTGTAGATACATATGATGGTTTAAATGGTTATACTGGTTCAGTATCTCCAACAGCTGCAGAAAATAAATTAATGGAAATGGATTATTTTACAGATACAGAAAAAATGTTAGAAGGTACTGAACGTCCAGAATTAATGTATTTAGCGCCAAATAGTATTACAAAAGTAAGAGTATATATTTGGATTGAAGGACAAGATATTGATAACTATGATTTTGCTTCACTAGGTGGACAAATCGCAGTATCATTTGGATTCACTAAAGAAAGATTCTATGGTGAAGATATTGAATATGATGGTCCTGAATTACCAGAAGATGTTGTTAGAGAAGAAACATTCTCATATTCAAATACAGGAACAGTTAGTAATATTTCTGATGCAAGAGCAACATTTGATGATGCACAAGATTTATTTACTGTAGATAAATGGATGAAAGAATTTACATTTACTGATAATGGTACAACTATGAAAGCAACTAAAGGTGCTGATGGATGGCAAACAGAAGAAGTTGTTCCACAACCATAATAAATCATAAATAAGGAGGAAAAAAATGGCTAGAAAATATAGTAAAAAACAAGCTAAAAAGATAAGAAATTTAGTTGCTATATGTTCATTATGTGGCATTATGTTATTAGTCTCAACTTATGCATGGTTTATTGGGATGAAAACAGTAGATGTTGCTAAATTTGAAATCAATATTGCAACAACAGAAGGTTTATTCTTATCATTAGATGGTAAGACATGGACTTATAACTTAGATATTAATGATAATGTTACAAACCCACAATATGCTGGTAATACTAACCAAGGTATTGCTGGAGATGACGATTTTGAAGGGTTAATTCCAAGATCAACAGTTGGAGAAATGGATATAGCAAGTTCACGTATGAAATTATATGAAAAATCAAGTTTAACTGCAGTTCCTGGTGGTTATAGATTGTTATCTGAACAATTAGATAATGCTGGTGCTAGCGAAGCTAAAGGATATGTAGCATTTGATTTATTCATTAAAAACTTATCAGGAGAAGAATATTATGTAGAAAACAATCCTGATAATGAAGAAGCAATTTATTTAACTACTAATTCAGAAGTTAAAGTTGCTGAAGCAGGTGGCGTTAAAGATGCTGGTATTGAAAATTCAGTACGTGTAGGTTTTGCTCAAATCGGACGTGTAAGTGCTGAACTTGATACAGAAACACAATCAAAAACTGTAACAGATATTACTTGTGCTGGAACTCCTGACATGGATACTGATGCTCCAGAACTTACAGATGTAACTGGTATTTGTCGTACTGCTACAATTTGGGAACCAAATGAAGATGTTCATACACAAAATGCTATTAATTGGTATAATGAATCTTGTCAAAAGAGAAATAGTGCTACTGATGTATATGCATCTGGTGAATATGCTGGTGAAGGTACTTGTGAAACAATAACAACAACTCAATTTGTTCCAACATATGCAATTTCTAAACCTATCAAAACAACTGATCAAATCAATATTTATGATGGAACTTCATTAAATAAATTTGCTGGACATGAAGAAATCTTAAAACCAATAGATACGTTTACTGATGAAGAAAAAGGTAAAGAAGGAAATGAACGTCCACAATTTATGACTTTAGCACCAAATAGTATTACTAAAGTAAGAGTATATATTTGGATTGAAGGACAAGATATTGATAACTATGATTTCGCTCAATTAGGTCAATTAATTACTGTTAATTTCGGATTCACTAAAGAAAGATATACAGAAGATACTATGGGCGGATATGATGGTCCAAGTACAGATATTA
>CALVQV010000042.1 GCA_944358325.1 uncultured Bacilli bacterium | reverse complement strand
AATTTAATTTTTATTTTGAAAAAGATGTTCAAAATAAAACCTCTAGAAAAAATCTAGGGGTTTGTCTACAGTCTGAAAAAAGACTATAAAATTTATAGTCTTTTTAAATACATTTTCTATTGTTTTGCAGCACCTTCTGGTACTTGTTGAGTAATACAGTGAATATTACCACCACCTAATAGAATTTCACGAGCATAAATTGGTTCGATTACTCTATCAGGATATAATTGATGTAATAAATTTACTGCATTTTGATCATTAGGATCATTAAATACTGGAACAGCTACAAAACCATTACCAACATAATAGTTAACGTAAGAAGCAGCTAATCTATCTCCTTCTTGTCTTGGAAGTGTACCAGCAATAGCATCTACACCTAAACTTTCAGCTTTTGTAATTAGGATTGGTTTTGGTGTATGCATTTTATGAATTTCTAATTTTCTACCTTTAGCATCTGTTTCATTACTTAAATAATCATATGCTGCTTTACTAATAGCATATTGTGGATCAGATTCATCATCTGTCCAAGCAAGAACAACTACACCAGGTTTAACAAATGTACAAATATTATCAACATGTCCATTTGTTTCATCGTTATAAATACCGTTTGGAATCCATAATACTTTAGAACAATTTAAATAATTACATAACATTTCTTCAATTTGTTGTTTATTTAAATGACTATTTCTACCTGCAGAAAGTAAACATTCTTCAGTAGTCATAACTGTTCCTTCACCATCAACGTGAATAGAACCTCCTTCTAAGATAAAGTCATCTAAACGATAGCGATCAACTTGTTCTAATTCAGACATTTTCATAGCAACTTTGTCATCTTGATCCCATGGGAAGTATAGTCCATCAACTAATCCACCCCATGCATTAAATGTCCAATCAATTGCTCTTTTATTTCCTTTGTCATCAACAACAAAAGTAGCACCACAATCACGCATCCAAGAGTCATCATTGCTCATTTCAACAACTTTAACATAATCAGCAAGCATGTTGCGAGCATTATCATATTGAGCACGTGATACACACATTGTAATAGGTTCATACTTACCTATTGTATTAGCAACTTGTGCAAATACATGTTGTGCTGGTTTAGCACCTAAACGCCAGTTATCTGGACGTTCAGGCCAAATCATATAAGTTCCAGAATGTCTTTCGAATTCACCAGGCATTCTAAAACCATCATTTTTAGGAATTGTATTTAATTTTTTCAAAATTACCCTTCTTTCTTTACTCTAGCAGCTAATATTTCTTGAATTACAAATGAAACAACTACACCTATAATAAGTGGCATATTAGCATCAATATATTCTTTAGTGAAATCACCAAATAAAGTGAAAATAACACTTAGAACTAAAAATATAAATGGAATCCATGTAACTAATTGTAAAACAAATCCGTTCCCAGGAACTTTATAAGCTCTTTCTGTATTATCAGTCTTTCTTAATTTTAAGAATGCAGGGAATAAAGGAATATAGCTAATTAATAAAGTTACTAAACTAAAACTGAAGAATGTCCAGAATAAGTTTGAAGCACTTTCACTAACTTCTCCTAAAATAATACCTACAACAACAATAACTGTAGCAACTACCCCATTTAAAATAGATGCCATATAAGGAACTTGTTGTTTATTTTCTTTAGCAAATACTTTTGGTAAACCACCATCTTCAGCAGAATATTTAGCAACACTGTTAACACCAAATGACCATGAAACAATGTTTGCAACCATAGTATAAATAAACATTAAACCTACAGCAATAACAATAATACGAATCAAATCAGCATTAACACCTAAATTTGTTAATAAAATAGCAAACGCATCAGTAATACCTGCAGCTTCTGCTTGTTCTGTTGTCATGGCAATATTAATACCAGTTGCTGGTAAAATATAGAATAATGCCATTAAAGCGCCACCAATAATTAATGCTTTTGGAATTTCTTTCTTAGGATTTTCCATATCATCCGTATAAGTAGCAACAACTTCAAAACCTAAGAAATTGAAAATAATGACTGAAATAAATGATAATCCAATTAAGTCCATAGTTGGTAATAAATCAGATACACTAGCAATTGGATTAGCACTTTCACCTGTTTTAAAGAAAACATAAATACCTAAAGCACCAAGTCCTACCATGAAAGCAATTTTAAAGAATGTCCCAATATTAACTATCCATTTACTTTCACCAATTCTTTGTGTACCTAAAATTGAAACTAACCAAGTATAACCTAATTGTAATACTAGTAACCATACTAGTGATAATTCAATTTCAAAAATTCCTGCAACTACATCTGTTACAGCTACTGCTAATGAAGCAATCCATAATGGGAAATTAATCCAATAATTCCAAGCTACACGAGCAGCCCATTTCTTTCCAAATGCTTTTTTTACCCAATCGTACATACCACCTTCACTATCAAATGTACTACCAAGTTCAGCAGTAATTAAACCATAAGGTAAACAAAAGGCAATAATCAATAATATCCACCAGAAATATTGAGAATTTCCGATAGCAGCTGTTGGTGCAACACTTTCAGCAACAAGAGTTATACAAACTGTTGCTAGAATGGCATCAACAAGTTTAAATTTTTTCTTTTTTTCCATATATATACACTCCTATTTTATTTACTCTCCTAAGTTCTTTTTACAAATCGCAACTGTTTCATCTCTTTTACCCATAAAATATACAAGTAAAGCTCTAATTGAAGTTAAACGATTTTCTGCTTCATCAAAAGCAATAGAACAATCAGAATCCATAACTTCATCAGTTACTTCTTCACCTCTTGTAGCAGGTAAGCAATGCATAAATTTACAATTTGCTCCAGCTTTATTCATCATTTCCATATCTACTTGATATTTTGGATAAAATATTTTCTTTCTTTCTTCTTCAGGAAGTTCAGATTCATATAATCCATACCAAACATCTGTATAAATAAAATCTGCTCCAACAATTGCTTCTTCATCATCAGTAACTAAGAAAGTACCACCACTAACTTTGCAATTTTCTTCTGCAATTTTTTGGAAATGTTCGTTTAATTGGAACCCTTTTGGTCCAAAATGAACGAAATGTCCACCTAATTTAGTTACAATCATCATTAATGATGCGCACACTTGTGTAGCATCACCAACGAAAACTACTTTACAATCTTCGAAACGTTTTCCTTCTGGAAGATGTTCTAACATTGTAGTTAAGTCACCCATTTCTTGAGTTGGGTGATTATAATCACTCATCCCGTTAATTACTGGAATATCAGCATATTTTCCTAAATTAACGATAGATTCATGTTTTTGAACACGTGCCATCAAAATATCAACTAAACGAGATAATACTTTAGCAGTATCATAATAAGTTTCATGTTTGCCTAATTGAATTTGACCTGGTGCTAAATATTGAGCATGTCCTCCTAATTGTGTCATCGCTGTTTCAAATGAAACACGAGTTCTTGTAGATGATTGTTCAAAAATCATACCTAGAGTTTTATGATATAAAACATTTAATGGATATCCTGCTTTAAGATTTCTCTTAATTAGAATACCAAGATTAGCTATATCTAATAACTCTTCTTTTGAAAAATCACTAGTGTCAATATAATCTCTCTTCATTCTTTACCTCCTCTATTATATCATCTATATTGTATCACGATTTTTTTTAATATGACAATATTTTTAGACGAATTTATTTAATTTCTGCCCATATTTTATCAAATGTTCGTATACTATCTCCAACATTTTTAACAAAACTTCCTTGTTTATAAATTTCATCTGGAATATTGGCAGCTTTATTATTCAAATAGTCATCATTTAAAATTTTATCAGTCTCTTTATTAATATTTTTATAAGGATAAGAAGAAATAATTTCCTTCATAACATCAGGACGTAAAATATAATCTATAAAAATATATAATTCCTCTTTATTTTTAGCTCCTTTTGGAATGGCAAAATTATCAATACTTAAAGCAAATCCTTCATTAGGAAATATATTTTCAATACTATTATTTTCCATACTTGCTAAAGCACCTTCTGCATTCCATAAAACAGCTATCGAAACTTCTTTGGTAATCAAAAAATTTTTAGGGCTATCGCTATCATAAGCTTTGATATTATCTTTTAGTTGTAAAAGCCATTCTTTAGCAACTTCTAATTCTTTTTCATCTGTTGAATTCATGTCATAACCATTGGCTAAAAGAGCCATACCTATAATAATGCGTTGATCATCAATTAAAACAATATCATTTTTATATTTAGGGTTTAATAAATCATTATAAGATGTGATGGAATCTTTAACTAAATCCCGATTAACTGAAATAACAGTTGAAGCAGCAATAAACGGTAACGAATAATCATTATTAGAATCATATTCTAAGTTTAAATAAGACGAATTTAAATTATTTATATTATTTAACTTAGTTTTATCAATTTTTTCTAACATATCTCTATTTTTCATGATTTCAATCATATAATCACTGGGAAAAATTAAATCATATGTTCCTTCTTTAGCATTAGATACTTTAGCTAATAATTCTTCATTAGAAGAATAAGTCCCATAATTAACTTTTATGTTAGTTTCTTTTTCAAAATTTCTAATAACAGAATCTGGAATATAACTTGACCAATTTAAGATATTTACATGCTTTTGTTCTTCTTTCTTAGTGCATCCTGTTAATATTAATAACATTAAAAAAACTAAAATTATTTTTTTCATCGCGTCACCTCATATTTTAATTTTCTTAAATTAACAATTGCTGAGATCATAAGAAGTGCAAAAATAATTAGAAGCATAATTGATATTAAAGCGTTAACATCAGGAGTTACACCTGTTTTTATCATTGAATACACTTGTAAAGGTAAAGTATTACTTCCTGGGCCTGCTGTAAAATAACTTATGACAACATCATCCAAAGAAAGTGTAAATGCAAGTTGAGCACCACTCATAATTCCTGGAACTAAAGATGGTAATACCACATAGAAAAATGTTTTAAATTTATTGGCACCTAAGTCATTTGCTGCCTGTTCAATATTAGGATCCATATTTTCTAAAACACTTCTTACGTTAATAATAACAAAAGGAATTGAAAAAGAAATATGTGCCAAAATTAAAGTAAACATACCTAATTCTAATTTTAGTAACGTATAAATACATAACAAGGAAATACCTAAGACAATTTCAGGAATAACAACAGGAATATATAACAATTCATTAACTACTCTTTTAAATGGAAAATTATATTTTTTTAAACCATATGCTGATATTGTACCTATAATAGTTGATACTATAGTACTTACAAAAGCAACTATCAATGTATTTTTTAGTGCTATTAATAAACTAGTATTATTAAATAGTTCACGATACCAATCTAATGTAAATCCTTCAAATACAATATTTAATCTTGATGTATTAAAAGAAAATAGGATAATAACCAAAATAGGTAAAAAGAGAAAAGTAAAAACTAAAAATAAACAAATATTATCTAAAAATTTATTATGTTTCATTACATACCTCCTAAATCATCCATTTTACCACCTATTTTCTTATAACCCCATATTAATATAGAAGTAATTAATATTAAGAAAACAGAAATAGCAGCTCCGAAAGGCCAATTTCTAGCCGTCAAAAATTGATTTTTAATTAAATTACCAAGTATCATAATTTTACCGCCACCTAGTATATCAACAATAAAGAAATATCCTAATGCAGGAGTAAATACCATTAAACTTCCATTAAATAATCCTGGTAAAGTTTGAGGCAAAATTATTTTTTTAAAAGTTTGCCATTTACTGGCACCTAAATCATTAGCTGCTTCTAAAATCGGTTTTTCAATAGTTAAAACAGAACTATATAATGGTAAAATCATAAATGGTAATAAAGTATACACCATTCCTATCATAATACCAAAAGTATTATACATTAATTCAAGTGGTTCATTTATAAGAGAGGTATTAAGAAGAATCTGATTAATAACACCATATTTTCTTAACAAAACAGTAAATCCATACATTCTTATTAAAGAATTTGTCAAAAAGGGAACCATTACTAAAGTCATAAGAATTTGTTGAATTTTTTTATTTTTATGGGATACTGCTAAAACAAAAGGATAACTAATTAAAATACATATAAATGTTGTACCTAAAGCAATCAAAAATGATCTTAAAAATATTTTTATATAAACATCAGCAAAAATATCAATGTAGTTTTGTAATGTAAAAACATTAATAATTCCACCGTAAGAATCATTTTTTAAAAAACTAATCCAAAAAATATATAAAAGTGGTAACGCAATTAAAAAAACACTATAAATAATAACAGGAACAATAAAAATAAATTTAAATATTTTATTATCAAATTTCATGTTTATTTACCTACTACAATCGCATCTTCTACTTGCCATTTTAAATATACATTGTCCCCTACTTTAAATGTTTTATCATTACCTATGAATAAAGCTTTTATAACTAATTTATCAATATTAATAATGAATTTTGTAAAAGCCCCATCATATATTTGTTCTTTAATAACGCCACATAAATTTTTTTCAGTTTTACTCTCTTTAATCAATTTAATATTTTCAGGTCGTACAACAATCTTTACTTTTTCGCCTAAATTATGATTACTAGAAGCTATTAAAATATTTACGTCATTATTAATTTTAACTACATCATTTTTTTCATTTTTTTCAATTATTTCACCATTAAATACATTGGCTTCACCAATAAAATCAGCAACATATAAACTTTTTGGTTGCTCATATACTTCTTCTGGTGTTCCAACTTGCTCAATATTACCATCTTTTAAAATAACAATGCGATCACTCATTGTCAAAGCTTCATCTTGATCATGTGTAACATAAATAAATGTTATTCCAGATTTTCTTTGTAATTGTTTTAATTCAATTTGCATCTTTTTACGAAGTTTTAAGTCTAAAGCTGATAATGGCTCATCCAAAAGTAAAACTTTAGGATTATTTATAAGTCCTCTTACAATAGATACACGTTGTTGTTCGCCACCAGATAATTCTTTTGGTTTGCGTTTCTCATATCCTTCTAAATGAACTAATTTAATCATTGCTTCAACACGCTTTTTTATTTCTTTTTTAGGTACTTTTTTCATTTTTAAACCAAAACCAATATTATCTTCTATGGACATTAGTGGAAATAAAGCATAGTTTTGAAAAATAGTATTTACCTTTCTTTTTGAAGGATCTAAGTCAGTAACATCTTCAGAATCAATATAAACTTTACCACTTGTAGGTTTATCCATACCAGAAATAGAACGTAAGATAGTTGTTTTACCACAACCACTACTACCAAGAAGTGTTAAAAATTCACCTTCATATACCTCTAAATTTATATTTTTAATTACTTGCTTTTCACCATAATTTTTACTAAAATTTTCTAGTTTAACAATTACTTTCTTCATATTATCACCTACTATATTAATTGTACTATAATTTAAAATAAAGTAAAGAAAAAAATCTCAGTTTATCTGAGATTTTTATTATTGATTCATTTGTTTTGCAACTTCAGCAGCAAAATCTTCTACTCTTTTTTCCATTCCTTCGCCAACTTCATAACGAACCATAGAAACAACTTTACCACCATTGTTAGCTACAAAATTAGCAACAGTTTCTTTGTTTTCTGCTTTAACAAAGATTTGATTTTCTAAACATACTTCTTCATAATATTTTTTAACTTTTCCTTGAAGAATAGCATCGATTCTATCAGCAGGTTTTCCTTCGTTGATTAATTGTTCGCGCATAACGCTCTTTTCATGTTCTAATACTTCAATTGGTACATCACTTTCTTTAGTATACATTGGACGCATAGCAGCAGCATGCATTGCTACATCTTTAGCTACTTCTTCGTTTGCTCCTTCTAATGTTACTAAAACAGCGATTTTACCACCCATATGAATGTATGAGCCAAATACTTCATTATCATTTTTTTCTACTTTTGTAAAACGACGGAAAGATAGTTTTTCACCAATTTTAGCTGTTTTACTAATAATTAGATCATTAATTGTTCCTTCACTGCAATTAACATTTAAAACATCTTCATTTGTTTTTACATCATTATTGATAATAGCTTTTAATATTTCATCTACCATACTAGTAAATTCACTATTTTTAGCTACGAAATCAGTTTCAGAGTTTACTTCTACGATAGCAGCTTTATTACCTTCTACTAAAATAGCAGCAAGTCCTTCAGCAGCAATACGATCTGCTTTTTTAGCAGCTTTAGAAATACCTTTTTCTCTTAACCAATCAACC
>CALVQV010000041.1 GCA_944358325.1 uncultured Bacilli bacterium | reverse complement strand
ATTAAATCATTAGAATTATTATAATCAACTTTCATATTTGCTAATGTTTCTGCAAATTCATGACCACAAGCTACATATGTAGACATTTTAGCAAGTTCGATTATTTCTTCTCTTGGTCTACCAGCATCAATAATAGAAATAGCATGTGGATATGCTTCTAACAATTTTTTTGTCATCTCATACTCTTGACCATCAAATAATATCAAATCAGGATAGAAATCTAATTCAAAATTTTCCATTTTAGCCTCACTAGAACGATGCGTTAAAATAGTTCTTGTCCCTTTTTCCTTATTGGCAATAATAAAACTTACTGTTGTTCTTAAACCATCACGAAGTTCTAAATAATTAGTTTTAACTCCTACACCTTCAAACTCATCTTTAATTGTTTTACCATATAAATCGTTACCAACAACTCCAGCAAAATAAACTTCATCCATGCCCCATTTACCTAATAAATAAGCAGCATTACTAGCAGGGCCTCCACCACATTCTATTAAATCACTTACTCTTGTTTTAGTATTTTCTTCTGGATATCCATCAAATGGAACTGTAATATCATAAGAAGCATTTCCTATACATAATATTTTCATATCATCACCTAGTTTAATTTTATCATATTTTTTATTGTTTTTAACAAAAAATTATCACCGAAGTGATAATTTTCATTACATATTTTCTTTTACTTTAGCTTGTGCAGCTGCAAGACGTGCTAGTGGAACACGATATGGACTACAAGATACATAAGTAAGGCCAATTTTATGACAGAATTCAACACTACTTGGTTCTCCTCCGTGTTCTCCACAAATACCTAATTTAATATTAGGTCTAGTACTACGACCTTTATTAGCAGCCATTTCTACTAACTTACCAACACCATTTTGATCTAATTTCGCAAATGGATCATTTTCAAAAATACCTTTTGTATAATAATCATTTAAGAATTTAGATGCATCATCACGACTAAAACCATAAGTTAATTGTGTTAAATCATTTGTACCAAAACTGAAGAATTCTGCTTCTTTAGCAATTTCATCAGCAAGTACTGCCGCTCTTGGTATTTCAATCATTGTACCTACATGATATTCTAAATTACTATTATTTTCTTTTAATACTTCACAAGCAGTATCATCAACAATCTTCTTAACATATTTAAGTTCGTTGACATCGCCAACTAATGGAATCATAATTTCTGGTACAACATTCATGCCTTCCTTATTAACACTAATAGCAGCTTCTAATACAGCTCTTGTTTGCATAGCAGCAATTTCTGGATAAGTAACTGCCAAACGACAACCACGATGTCCCATCATTGGATTAAATTCTTTTAATGATTCAACACGATGTTTTAAAGCTTCAAAAGTCATACCTAAACTTTCAGCAAGTGGTTTAATTTCTTCATCTGTATGTGGTAAGAATTCATGTAGAGGTGGATCTAAATAACGAATTGTTACAGGTAATCCTTTCATTTCTTTGAATATTCCAATAAAGTCTTCTCTTTGCATTGGTAATAATTCATTTAAAGCCGCAACTCTTTTTTCTACTGTATCAGCAGTTATCATTTTACGCATTGCGAAAATTCTTTTTTCTTCAAAGAACATGTGTTCTGTTCTAACTAAACCAACACCTTCAGCACCAAATGCTAAAGCTTGACGAGCATCTTTTGGAGTATCAGCATTAGCACGTACACCTAATGAGCGAATACTATCAGCCCATCCCATAAATGTTTCAAAGTCCCCACTAATAGTTGGTTCAACAGTTTTAATTTCTTCACCATAAACCATACCAGTAGATCCATCTAAAGATAAGTAATCTCCTTCTTTATAAACATTTCCTTCTTTATCAGTTAAAGTCTTAGCTTCTTCATTAATTTTTAAATCACTACATCCAGATACACAACATCTACCCATACCACGAGCAACAACAGCAGCATGACTAGTCATACCTCCACGCATTGTTAGAACACCTTGTGCTAAAGCCATTCCTTCGATATCTTCTGGTGATGTTTCTAGACGAACTAAAATAGTTTTTTCATCTTTATGAGCTTTAATATCTTCAGCATTAAAATAAATCTTACCAGCAGCAGCTCCTGGACTAGCAGCTAGACCACTAGCAATAACTTTACCTTTTTTAAGAGCATCTTGATCAAACATTGGATGTAACAATTGATCTAATTGTTTTGGTTCTACTTTTAAGATTGCTTCTTCTTTTGTAAGCATACCTTCGTTAACCATATCAACAGCAATTTTTAAAGCCGCAGTTGCTGTACGTTTACCATTACGTGTTTGAAGCATATATAATTTACCATTTTCAATTGTAAATTCCATATCTTGCATATCTTTGTAATGTTTTTCAAGTGTATCAGCAACACGCGCAAATTGTTCGTATACTTCTGGCATATCTTCTTTTAATTTAGAAATTTCTTCTGGTGTACGAATACCAGCAACAACATCTTCGCCCTGTGCATTAATTAAATATTCACCAAATAATTTATGTTCTCCAGTAGCAGGATTACGAGTAAATGCTACACCTGTTCCACAATTATTACCACGATTACCATAAACCATTTCTTGAACATTTACAGCAGTACCCCAACTTGATGGAATATCATTCATCTTACGATACACTTTGGCACGATCCGTATTCCAACTTCTAAATACTGCTTTAACAGCTTCAATTAATTGTTCTTTAGGATCTTGTGGAAATTCAATACCTCCACTAATTTCTTTATAAACTTCTTTAAATTTAGAAGTAATTTCATACATATCATCAGCATCTAATTCAATATCACTAGAAACACCTTTTTCTTCTTTATATGTATCTAGTAATCTTTCGAATCTTGCTTTTGGATATCCCATAACAACATCAGCAAACATTTGAATAAATCTACGATATGAATCATATACGAAACGTTTATTATCTGTTGCTTTAGCAAAACCAACTGCTACTTCATCATTTAAACCTAAGTTTAAAACAGTATCCATCATTCCTGGCATACTTGCACGAGCACCACTTCTAACAGATACTAATAGTGGATTTTCCATATCCCCCATCTTTTTACCTGTTCTTTTTTCTAATTCTTCTAACTTAGAAAAAATTTGTTGTTCAACTTCTTCACTTATCTTTTCACCATTATCATAGTAAAGATTACAAGCTTCAGTTGTAACTGTGAATCCATTAGGCACAGGTAATCCAATACTAGTCATTTCAGCTAGATTAGCACCTTTACCACCAAGTAATTCACGCATATTCTTATTTCCTTCTTGGAACGCATAAACATACTTTGTCATAAAATCCTCCTTATCGTCCTCTTTGATTATAACAAAAAAAGAATTGTCTTTCAACAACTCTTAATGTTTTTTAAGCCTTTTTTGTTTGACAAAATTATGTACTTTTTCAATATAACATTTACCACATAATGATTCGTAATAAACATCATCAACTTCATCTATAGCTACTTGTTCTCCTTCGAAAACATATTTGCCATTTATAACACGAGCATTAAATTTTGCTTTCTTACCACATGCACAAATAGTTGTAAGTTCTTCTAATTTATCAGCAAGTTCGAATAAACGTCTACTTCCAGGAAAAGAATTAGTTTTAAAATCACTTCGTAAGCCATAACAAATAACCGGTATTTCTAACTCTTTACATATAAAATGTAACTCATCAACATGTTTTTCAGTTAAAAATTGTGCTTCATCAACTAAAATACAAGAAGTATCATATAATTTATCTTTAAGTAATTTAATAATTGAATTACCATCACTAACTAAATAGTCTACTTTCCGCATAATTCCAACTCTAGAAACTAGTTTATCATTGCCTTTAGTATCAATAACAGGTTTTAAAACTATAACTTTCATATTTTTTTCTTCATAATTATGAGCAACTTGCATTAAGGCTGTACTCTTACCAGAGTTCATTGCCCCATATCTAAATGTTAAATTAGCCATTATTTTTCCCTCGCTCTCGGATGATTATTTAAATATACATGTCTTAATCTCTCATTTGAAACATGAGTATATATTTGGGTTGTACTCAAATTTTCATGTCCTAATAACTCTTGAACACTTTTTAAATCTGCGCCTTCATTTAACATATGTGTAGCAAAAGTATGTCTTAAAGTATGTGGTGTCACATGTGTATTAATACTAACATCATATTTATCAATTATATCACGAATAGCTCGTGTTGTGATTTTATTTCCACGATTATTTAAAATTAAATAAACACTTTTATTATGATTCAGTTCATCTCTACTATCACTTAGATATTTATTCAATAAATCAGAACATACATGACCATATAAAACATATCTTTCTTTATTACCTTTACCTAATATTTTAATTTGTTTTAAAGAAAAATTAATATCTTCTATTTTAATATTTACTAGTTCACTAACACGTATTCCTGTTGAATATAATAGTTCTAAAATTAAAGCATCTCTTATTCCTAAAGGATTATCTAATTTAGGTTTACTAAGTAAAATTTCAACATCATTAACACTTAAAAATTGTGGTAATTTCTTATCTAACTTAGGATTAGATATAAGCATCATTGGATTTTGAGATATATAATTATGAACAAATAAATATTTAAAAAAACTACGCAAACTACTTATATAACGACTTATTGTTTTCTTAGTAAACTTACGTTCATATAAAATTTTTAAATAAGAACGAACAGTCAAATAATCAACTTTATTAATACTATTAATTCCCTTATCTTTTAAATATATTAAAAAATCATCAATGTTATTTTGATAAGCAATAATCGTATTAGTTGAATAATGTTTTTCAAGTTCTAAATATCTAATAAATTTTTCAACTAATTCACGCATTCCATACATTTATCTCATCTTTTCTTTCTTTTTGCCCAAGCATTTTCATCGCCATGGTCAATATAAACAGATTTCCCATTAAGTGTTGTTCTTACAATGTCAGGATCATCGATAATATTTTCTTCCGTACTATTAAGCATATCTAGGTAGGAATCTGATTGTTCTTCCATCATTTTTTCTTCATACAATTCATCAAAATGATCTAAATATGTTAATTTCCCAGTCTCAGCATTTATTGTATTAACAATACCATCATTTTCAATTTCTATTTTTTTAATACTTGGTTGCATATTTTTCACATTTTCCATTTCTATATTATTTTTTTTTACTACTGTATTATTAATTTTTAATCTTATTGCTTTAGCAACATCTCTAGAACCAATATTATCTTTAAGAAAAGGTACTTTGCTTTCGCGGTGTTGCTCAACTAATGCTAATCTAT
Source organism: uncultured Bacilli bacterium (assembly GCA_944358325.1). Taxonomy (GTDB): domain Bacteria; phylum Bacillota_I; class Bacilli_A; order RF39; family UBA660; genus CALVXF01. Next base: position 2,999 of record CALVQV010000041.1, on the reverse strand, counting down.
CCCAATACTTATCACGCAAAATAATAATTCCACGCATTTGCTTATAGTGAATAAGATATTTTTCAATATCTTCTTTACATTCACGAATACGTTTATTTGCCTCATTTGTTTCAATATCTGCATTCTCATATGGTAAAGCAAAAATTAAATTCATAATAGCTTTTTTCAAATAAGAATTTAAATATTTTTTATCTGAAGATACATAATGAGAAACATTCCTTGTTTTTAAATCATTGTAAAACATTCTTAACCAACTATTAAAAAAAGGCTCTTTCTTAATAGAATTAAATATTTCATCATATTTTTTTTCTAAACTATCTTTAGAAGCTTTAGGATATTGTTTTTTATATTGTAAAAAACGTTTTCGTAAAACATCAAATTCGCGAGCAATATTTAAAAGATTATCACTTTTATAGATAGGTTCTAAATATTTACGACCACTTGCTTCATAAGTTATATAAATAATAGAATCATTAGATAATTTACTTTTAATACAAGGATTGTCATTATCAATACTACTATTTAAATAATTTATAACGTTATTTTTGCCAATTTCTTCATCTTTAAGCATCTCATCATTAGCAAGTCCATAGCGCGCATTTTCTAATAAAAAAATATCAATTGTTGTAATATCTAATTTGTTTTTATACTTACCATTTTCCAATATTTTAACAATCTGTTCTTTTCTTGTTTTATTATCATAAACCCTAAGCGTATATCTTCCCATAATGAAACCTCGTTTCTATTTAATAGTATTATAACAAAAAAAGATAGATTTTGTCTATCTTTCGTAATCGCAACTAGAACATTTAACTTTTTTGTTTTTTATAACTAGTGCTTCCCCACAATTTGGACATACTTCACCAATTGGTTTATCCCAAAAAGCTGTTTTACATTTTGGATAATTATTACATCCATAAAATTCTTTACCTTTTTTAGTTTTCTTAACAACAATTTTTCCTTCCTTGCATTTAGGGCAATCGCATATTTCAACAACTTCTTTTTTCTCTTGTTTAATATATTTACAATTAGGATAATTACTACAAGCAGTAAATTCACCATACTTACCTTTTCTTATAACTAAAGGACTACCACAATTTGGACATGCTTCGCCAGTTTGTTCTGGTGCTTTCTTTTCCATTTTACCAAAAGCTTCATTTAAAGCTGGTTCAAACTCTTTATAAAATTTATCTAAAACTTTGTACCAAACTAATTTATTATTAGCAATCTTATCTAAAGCTTCTTCCATATTAGCAGTATATTTAACATTAATTAAATGACTAAAATATTCTTGTAACTTATCAGTAACCTCAAAACCTGTTTCGGTTGGAACAAATTTCTTGTCAACTACTTTAACATAATCACGAGTTTTAATATTATCCATTGTTTTAGCATATGTACTAGGTCGACCAATACCTAAATCTTCCATTTCTTTAATAAGTTTGGCTTCTGTATAGCGACTAGGCGCTTTAGTAAAATGTTGCTCTTTTTCTACATCATCAGTAACAATAACAGATGAATTATATTTATCAAATTCTGGTAAAATAACATCATTATTATCTTCATAATCACTATATACTTTTAAGTAACCATCAAAAACTAAAACGCTACCTGTTGCCTTAAATTGATAATTATTATTATCTAAAATAACAGTAGTATTATTAGTTTTGGCATCACTCATAAGACTAGCTAAAGCACGATAATAAATCATACGATATAGTTTATATTCATCATTAGATAAATATTCTTTAACACTTTCTGGTGTTCTATTAATACTAGTTGGACGAATAGCTTCATGTGCGTCTTGAACATTTTCTTTTTTCTTGGTTGTTTTAGCAAAACCAACATATTCTTTACCATATACTGCTTCAATATATTTATAACATGAACTAGTAAATTCATCACTTAGACGAATAGAATCTGTACGCATATAAGTTATTAATCCTGTAACTTCATCTTTAAGTTCAATACCTTCATATAACTTTTGCGCTAAAGACATTGTTTTTTTAGCTGTAAAATTAAGTTTATTAGCCGCATCTTGTTGTAGCGTACTTGTTATAAAAGGTAACTTACTTTTCTTATTTTTCTTCTTTTTATCAACACTTACAATTTTATATGTATTAGAAAGTTTATCTAAAATATGATTAGCTTCTTCCTCATTTTTAATTTCTATTTCTTTATTATTATAATTAAATAAGTCAGCTTTAAATTCTTTAAAATTGGCTGTTATAGTCCAATATTCTTCTGGTATAAAAGCCATAATCTCACGTTCACGATCAACAATTAACTTTAAAGCCACACTTTGAACACGTCCAGCACTAGTTCCATCAGTTTTAGCTTGCATTAATCTGCTTAAACGAAAACCAATAATACGATCTAAAATTCTTCTTGCTTCTTGACTATTAACCATATCCATATCAATTTTACGTGTATGTTTAAAAGCGTCTAAAACGGTATTTTTAGTTATTTCATTAAAAACAATACGATCATATTTATCATCTTTAATCTTTAAAGCATCATATAAATGCCAAGCAATAGCTTCTCCCTCACGATCAGGATCGCTTGCTAGATAAATATGATTAGCATCTTTACATTCCTTTTTTAGTTCATTAATAACTTTACTTTTACCTTTAATAGCCACATAATCAGGTTTAAAATTGTCATTAATATCAACACCTAAACCAAACTTACCCTTAGTTGATAAATCTCTAATATGGCCTTTACTAGAAACTACTTTATAATCTTTTCCTAAATATTTTTCAATTGTTTTACTTTTACTAGGAGATTCCACAATGACTAAATTCTTAGACATAATCCACTTCCTTTTTTCATATAATTTATACACGATATTTTCATACTTGTCAATAATCTCACCTTCTAATTAATATATACTCTATATTTAAAATAATTCCTTTTTAAAGCAGAACAAAAGTCAAATAAATTTGACTGCATCTAATCTCACGATTAGATATTTCTCCTTCATCGGTGGCTTACGCTTT
>CALVQV010000040.1 GCA_944358325.1 uncultured Bacilli bacterium | reverse complement strand
TTTACTTATAAAATAGAATAAATAAAAATAGTTAATGTAAGTAAAATAACACTTACAAAACTATTATACGAGGAGTGATAAGATGGAATTTAAAGAATTAGATAAAAATAAAATTAGTGATGTAGAAAAAAATATTTCTAAAAGTTGGGATGAAATGCACCTATTAGATAAATGTATTGAATCTCGTGAAGGAAAAGAAAAATTTGTTTTTTATGATGGACCTGCTACTGCTAATGGTATGCCAGGTGTTCATCATATGCTTGCTAAATTTTTAAAAGATACTTTTTGTAAATATAAAACAATGCAAGGTTATCAAGTTTATCGTAAAGTAGGTTGGGATACACACGGACTTCCTGTTGAGTTAGAAGTTGAAAAAGAATTAGGACTTAACGATAAAAAAGGTATCGAAGCTTATGGTATTGAGGCATTTAATAAAAAATGTCGTGAAAGTGTATGGAAAAATGAAAAAGCTTTTTCTAAACTTACAACAGAGATGGGGCAATTAATTGACTTAGAACATCCTTATGTAACATATGATAATAATTATGTTGAAACTGAATGGTGGATTTTAAAGAAGATGTTTGATGAAGGATATTTTTATCTAGGTCATAAGATACTTCCTTATTGTCCACGTTGTGGTACAGGACTTGCTAGTCATGAAGTTGCTCAAGGTTATAAAGAAATAAGTGTTAATACAGTTATTGTTCCTTTTAAGATGGTTAATGAAGATACTTACTTTTTAGTTTGGACAACAACACCATGGACATTACTTGCAAATGTTGCTTTATGTGTTAATCCAAATGAAGAATATTTAAAAGTAGAAAGTATGGGTTATAAGTTTATAATTGCTATTGCATTAGCTAATAAAGTATTAGGTGATGAATATAAAGTATTAGAAACTTATAAAGGAACTGACTTAGAAAATATAGAATATGAGCAATTATTACCATTTATTAAACCAGATAAGAAAGCTTTCTTTGTTACTTGCGATAATTATGTAACAATGGAAGATGGTACTGGTATTGTTCATATAGCTCCTGCTTTTGGTCAAGAAGATTATGAAGTTGGACGTAAATATGATTTGCCAGTAGTAAATCCTGTAGATGAAGCTGGTAAATATACTGAAGGTCCATGGAAAGGTAGATTTGTTCTTGAACCAGAATTAGAATTAGAAATTATTAAATATTTAAAAGAAAATGATAAATTATTTAAAAAGATAAAGATGAATCATGATTATCCACATTGTTGGCGTTGTGGTACACCACTTTTATATTATTCAAAACCTAGTTGGTATATTGAAACAACTAAATTAAAGGATAAAATTATTGAAAACAATAAAACAGTTACATGGCATCCAGATTATGTTGGTGAAAAACGTTTTGGTAATTGGTTAGAAAATATGAATGACTGGGCTATTTCACGTAGCCGTTATTGGGGAACACCATTACCACTTTGGACTTGTGAATGTGGACATAAACATATGATAGGTTCACGTGAAGAATTAGTTGATTTAGCGATAGAAGATATTGATACTACAATTGATTTGCATCGTCCATATGTTGATGAAGTTCATATTAAATGTAGTAAATGTGGTAAAACAATGAGTCGCGTTCCAGATGTTATTGATTGTTGGTTTGATAGTGGTTCAATGCCTTTTGCTCAATATCATTATCCATTTGAAAATAAAGAATTTTTTGAAAGTCAATTTCCAGCTGATTTTATTAGCGAAGGAATTGATCAAACAAGAGGATGGTTTTATTCATTACTTGTTATTTCAACATTTGTTAAAGGGGTAGCACCTTATAAGAATGTTTTAGTTAATGATTTATTATTAGATAAATATGGTAAAAAGATGAGTAAAAGTAAAGGAAATGCTATTAATCCATTTGATATAATTAATGATTATGGAGCAGATACTGTAAGATTTTATTTACCTTATGTTTCTCCTGTATGGTTGCCTACAAAATTTGATGTCGATGGTTTAAAAGAAATTTATTCTAAATTTATTAGTACTTTAAAAAATACTTATTCATTTTTTCAAATGTATGCTAATGCTGATCATGTTGATCCTCGTGAATATAGTATTAATTATGAAGATAGAGATTTAATGGATAAGTGGTTATTATCAAAATTAAATAAATTAGTTAAAAATGTTACTAATGCTTATGACAATTATGATTTAACAAGTGTAGTTAGACCTGTTGTTGAGTTTTTAAATGATGATTTATCTAATTGGTATATTAGAAGTAATAGAAGAAGATTTTGGGAAAGTGAATTAACAGAATCTAAGAAAAGTGTTTATTTAACTACATATGAAGCATTACTTACTTTAGTTAAATTAGTAGCACCTATCGCACCATTTATTACAGAAGAAATATATCAAAAATTAACTAATAATGAGTCTGTTCATTTAGCAGATTTCCCAACTTATAATGAAGAATATATTAATCCAGAAATTGAAGAACGTATGGATTTAGTTCGTGATATTTGTTCTTTAGGACGTTTTGCTCGTGAAGATGTTAAGATTAAAGTTCGTCAACCAATTAGTGAAGTAATATTAGATGCTAAAAAACAAGAATTGATTGGTGATTTAGATAGTGTTATTAAAGAAGAGTTAAATGTTAAGAATATTAATTTTATTACTGATATGGGAAGCTATATGAATTATGAAATTAAACCAAATTATCGTTTAGTTGGTAAAATGTTTGGAGCAAAGATTAAAGATTTTGCTGAATTCTTAACTACTTTAAGTCATGATGACGTAGAAAGATTAAGAGAAGAAAGTATCAATGTTAAATTTGATAATGAATCTTTAGAACTTTTACCAGAAATGGTTGATATTAAAGTTAAAGTTAAAGAAGGATTCTGTTCAGCAAGTAATTCTAAAGTGTTTGTTATTTTAAATACTAATTTAACTGATGAATTAATTTTAGAAGGTATTGCTCGTGAAATTATTCGTAAAGTTCAAAGTATTCGTAAAGAAATGGATTTAAATATTGTTGATAAAATTACTATTTATTATGATGGTAATGAACAAATAGATGATACTATTAATAAATATAGTGATTATATTAAAAATGAAACTTTAGCTACTGATATAATTAAAAAAGCAAATGTTTCAGAAAAATATGACATGAATGGTATACTTACAGAATTAAGTGTTAGTAAAAATTAGGAAGAAATGTTTTCTTCCTTTTTCATTGACTAAAAATAAATATGTGATAAAATATAGCAATATAAAAGGTGATAGTATGCAACAACATTTAGATTTTAATAAAATTTTTAGTAGTGTATTTAAGATTAAACTAGGTCAAAATGTCATTAATGAACTGGATTATACTTTAGCTGAGTATCAAGATCATATGGAAAATATTGATTCTATAAATCGAAATAATTATAAAATTTATAATGAAGCGATGAGATTAAATGAGATTTTATATACTCATAGTATGGAATTGCATTCAACTGAAAAACAATTATTAGTTGAAGGAGTAGTTAATTATAATTCTAAGAATGATTCAATTAGGTATTTAACGGAAATATTCTTAAAAAAAGGTAATCTTACTATACTTAATATAAAAAGATTACATTCTATATTAATGAATGGTGTTTCATTTGATGAAGAAAAAAATAAAAAATTTAGAGTTAATGATGATATTTTTGTTGGATATTATGAAAATAACAATAAAGTTGTACAATATATTCCACCAAAATCGAGTGATATTGATTTTTCAATGATGGAAGTTTTAACTTACATAAATGATCCAGATAGTGATTTGTATTCTTATAATTTATTTTTACAACCTATAATTTGTCATGCACTTGTTGCTATTTTGCAACCTTTTGATGACGGAAATACTCGTGTTTCTAGGATATTACACTATGTAACTACATTAAAAAATACAAATGATGTATGTAATAAAGATTATCATTATCCAATAATATATTTATCACATTCATTTTATCCTTTTCAAAAACAATATAGAGATCTTATTCAACAAATTGCATTAGATCCTAGTAGTGATAATTGGAATAAATGGATTATGTTTAATTTACATTCTATTCAAGATTATTTTAATTATAGTAATGATTTTATTGAAAAAAACAATTTAAGATATTCTAATAGTATTTTTGATGAAAATAAAAATAAAGTTAAATAATGTTAATAAAAGATAGAGTAATCTGTCTTTTTTTGGTACAATATTATGTGGTGGTAGTATGCAAGATAAATTAGAAATATTAATTAAACAAATTAAATTACCAGATAGTTTGTTACACTATTTTAAAGATGGTGTTTTAGAACGTATTATTGGAAATAAGGATCATGATTCTTATGTTTTTATCTTGCATTTAAAAAGTAATTTAAGTCTAAATGATTATTTGGTTTTTAATGATTTGTTATGTAAAGGATTTCCTACTTGTTGTAAAGTAAGAGTAAATATTAAAGTAGACAGTGAAAATCATGAACATTTAAGTAATTATTATCATTATTTTTTGGATAATTATATTAAAGAATCTCCATTGCTTTCTATGTTTAATGATATTGAATTTAATAGTGAAGATAATGTTGTTAAGGTTGAAGTTAGCAATAAAGCAGAAGAAAATAAGTTTCAATTGATGAAAGAAAAAATGGAAGATGATTTATGTAAAGTTGGTTATGATATTAAATTTGTATGCAGTATTAATGAAGATAAAGCTTTATCTTTACAAAAAGAAATAGATGCTTCTTTAGAAATAAATTTAAAAGAAACGAAAGTAAAAGAAAATGATAAGCCTGATATTATTTTAGGTGAAGAAATTAAAAGTAAAACTTTAACAATTGATAATTTGATTGGTGAAGAAAATAATGTTACTGTTGAAGTTCAAGTTTTTGGTGATATTGATTTCTTTGAATCTTCAAAGTCTAATTTTAAGATAATTACTTTAAAAATTACAGATTATGTTGATAGCATGTATTGTAAGGTTTTTGTGCGTGATGATGATGAATATAAAGTTTTATGTAAAAAGTTAAAGAGTGGTAATTGGTATAAAATAAGAGGATATACTAAAAATGATCCATATTCTAAAGAATTGGTTTTAAATGCTCGTGATATAAATGAATTAAAGAAAAGTATTGAAGAACGAATTGATGATGCTCCTGTTAAGCGTGTTGAACTTCATGCTCATACGATGATGAGTCAAATGGATGGTGTAGCTGATGAAGTAAAACTTGTTAAAAAAGCTATGAAATGGGGACATAAAGCGATTGCGATTACTGACCATAATGGTGTTCAAGCTTTTCCACATGTTTATAATTTAGTACGTGATTATAATAAAAAATTAAAAGAGGATGAAGAACCATTTAAGGCTTTATATGGTACGGAACTTACTTTGATTGATGATACAATTAGAATTGTTGTAAGGCCAACAGATGCTCCTTTATTAGATACAACTTATGTTGTTTTTGACTTTGAAACAACCGGTTTTAATGCTGGTGGAGAAGATTCAATTATTGAAATAGGGGCTGTTAAGATTAATAATGGTGAAATTATTGATCGCTTTGATGAATTAATTAATCCTGGAAAAAAACTAGCTACAAAGATTACAGAACTTACTAATATTACTGATGAGATGCTTGCAGATAAAGATACTGAAGAAAATGTTGTTAAACGTTTTATTGCGTGGTTTGGTGATGCACCAATGGTTGCACATAATGCAAAGTTTGATACATCTTTCTTAGAGATGGCTTATAAAAAGTATGATTTAGGTGAATATAAAAATACCGTTATTGATACTTTAGAATTATCACGTGCTTTAGATAATAATTATGCTCGTCATAGTTTGAGTGCTTTAGTTAAACGTTATGATGTAGAGTGGGATGAAGATGCTCACCATCGTGCGGATTATGATGCCCAAGGAACAGCACTAGTTCTTCATAAGATGTTAAAGAAATTAGATGGTATGAATTTTGCTAAGATAAGTGATTTAGATAAACTTGTTAGCAAAGATGAAATTCATAAATATGGTCGTGCTTATCATGTTAATTTGATTGCTAAAAATAAAGTTGGTTTAAAAAACTTGTTTAAAATTGTATCATATGCTAATACGAAATATTTATATAAAACGCCACGTATTTTGCGTAGTGAGATAGAACGTTTACGTGAAGGTTTACTTGTTGGTAGTGGTTGTTATGAAAGTGAAGTTTTTATTGAAGCTAGAAGTAAAAGTGATGAAGAATTAACGAATATTATTAATTTTTATGATTATGTAGAAGTTCAGCCACCATTAGTTTATGATCATTTGTTACAAATGGGGGATTTTGCTAATCGTAATGAATTACTTGAAAATATTAAGAAGATTATTAGAGTTACAAAAGAAGCTGGTAAGATTATTGTTGCAACAGGTGATGTTCATCATATTGAGCCTGGTGATAAGATATATAGACAAATTATTGTTAATCAAAAAGTTCCTGGTGGGGGTAGACATCCTTTAAGTCGTCAAGGTATCACGGATATTCCTAGTTATCACTTTAGGACTACTAACGAAATGCTTGAAGATTTTAATTTCTTAGATAGTGATCTAGCATATGAAATAGTTGTTACTAATCCTAATAAGATTGCTGATATGGTTGACATTATTGAAGTTATTATTGAAACAGGTGGTGTTCCTTTTTCACCTAAAATTGATAAGTCGGTAGAAACTGTAACAGAATTAGTTTATAATAAAGCAAAAGAATGGTATGGTAATCCTCTTCCATATAATATTGAAGAGCGAATTGCTAAAGAGTTATATGGTGATGGTATTTTTGAAAGTATCAAAGCTATTATGAAAAGAGAAAATTATGATGAAAATGATTTTGAACGTGAAAGTTTTAGTCGTTTACATGAAACTTTATTACAAGGTTTTGATAAAGTTAAAGAAGTTATAAGAGGTAATTTAGTTATTGAAAATCCTGATGTTGATTCTAAAGAAATAGATAAACTTATGAAGAAAAAATTAGGTGGCGTTATTGGTGGTGGATTTGACGTTATATATCTAATTGCTCAAAAACTTGTTAAGAAATCTAATGATGATGGTTATTTAGTTGGTAGTCGTGGTTCGGTTGGTTCTAGTTTTGTTGCTACTATGATGGGAATTACAGAAGTTAATCCACTTCCTGCTCATTATCGTTGTCCAAAATGTAAGCATAGTGTTTTTGAAGTTGATGGTGAAGCTTTAGGTGCTACTTATTCTTCTGGGTTTGATTTACCAGATATGGCTTGTCCAAAGTGTGGTACTAATATGATTAAAGATGGTAATGATATGCCATTTGCAACTTTCTTAGGTTTTAATGCTGATAAGGTTCCTGATATTGACCTTAACTTTTCTGATTTAAACCAAGCTGATGCACATGAATATACAAAAGTGTTATTCGGGGTTGATAATGTTTATCGTGCTGGTACCATTGGTACAGTAGCTGAAAAAACAGCGTTTGGTTATGTAAAGGGTTATTGTGAAGATAAAGGAATTAATATGCGTAATGCCGAAATTGAAAGACTTGCACTAGGTTGTACAGGTGTTAAAAGAACGACTGGGCAACATCCTGGTGGTATTGTTGTTATTCCGGGATATATGGATGTATTTGATTTTACACCTTTCCAATATCCTGCTGATGATCCAACAAGTGCTTGGCGTACTACGCACTTTGATTATCACGCAATCGATCAAGATGTTTTAAAACTAGATATTTTAGGACACTCTGATCCAACACAATTACGTATGATTCAAGATATTTCGCATATGGATATAACAAAAGTTCCTTTAGATGACAAGGAAACCATGAATATTTTCTTAGGACCTGAACCTTTAGGTGTCACCAAAGAACAAATCATGTGTGAAACAGGAACTTTAGGTATTCCTGAGTTTGGAACTGGTTTTACAATTGCATTAGTTAATGAAACAAAACCAAAAACATTTGCAGAATTAATTAAAATATCAGGTTTATCGCATGGTACGGATGTTTGGGTAGGCAATGCTCAAGAATTAATTAAGAATAATATCGTTCCTTTTAAAGATGTTATTGGTTGTCGTGATGATATTATGGTATATTTAATGTATAATGGTCTAGAACCAATTAAAGCTTTTAAAATTATGGAATTTGTTCGTAAAGGTAAAGCAAGTAAAGATCCGGAAACATGGGCTGGTTATAAAGAAACGATGAAAGAAGCGGGAATTGCTGATTGGTTTATTGATTCTTGTGGAAAAATAAAGTATATGTTCCCGAAAGCGCATGCTACAGCATATGTTATTAGTGCTTTTAGAATTGCTTATTTTAAAGTTCATCATCCAGCTTGGTTCTACGCTTCATGGTTTTCAACTAAGGCTACAGATTTTGATATTGAAACAATGATAAAAGGTTATGATGCAATAAAAAAACGTATGGAAGAAATCATAAATAAAGGTTATGATGCATCTAATAAAGAAAGCGGTATTCTTGAAAGTTTACGACTTGCTTTAGAAGCAACTGCACGTGGTGTTAAAATAGCAAATATTAATTTAAATAGAAGTGAAGCTACAACTTTTGTTGTTGATAGTGATAATATGACTTTGATTCCACCTTTTTCATCTATTGATGGTTTAGGTGATACAGTTGCTAAAAAAATTGTTGAAGAACGTAATAAAGGTGAATTCTTAAGTATTGAAGACTTTCAAAAACGTGGAAAAGTATCAGCAACTTTAATAGATAAGATGCGCATGAT
>CALVQV010000039.1 GCA_944358325.1 uncultured Bacilli bacterium | reverse complement strand
AGATAATATTATATAGTAAATTAAATAAGTTCCAAACTTACTCATTTACTAATCTACATTATACGTGATATAATTAAATTGTCATAGGTAGGAGGTATATTGTGGCGAAAAAAAAGAAAAGAAAAGAAAAAGAAACTAATGTTAGTTATAAAGTAGAGTTAATAGGTGTTATCTTTATTTTAGCCTCAATAATTGGTATAGGTCGTTTTGGACCTGTTGGTAGATTAATTAGTGCATTTGGCGTTTTTTTAATGGGAAATTGGTGGTTTATCTTTTTTGCTATTCTTATTATTATTGGTGCTTATATGATACTAAAAAGAGAAGTTCCCATTTTCTTAGATGGTAAAATTATAGGATTATTCATTACTTTACTTATGATTTTAACTTTATCACATTATAAATTTTTAGATGGTGATAAATTAGAATTTTTTAAAGTTATGCAAAATACTATTAATAATTTTTTAAATTCCATTAGTGCTGTAAGTATTACTAATCAAAATGGTGGAGGTATTTTAGGAGCAATAATATCATTTGGATTTGCTAAACTATTTGATATTATAGGTGCTAAGATTGTTACATGGGTATTACTTGTTTTAGGTGTAGTTATGTTTACAGGTGTATCTATTTTTGATGTTATTCGTTCTATGGCAAGTAAAACTAAAAATGTTATTAAACATAAACCAAAAGATACTGATATGGCAGTAATTCATAAAGTTGAAGAAGAATATGAAAAAGATGATAAAGTTGTTATTAATTCGTTAGATGATTTAAAAGAATCTAAAGTAGAAAACAAACCTGTTTCTACTGCTGCAGTCGAAGTAGGGGGAGATGTTCCAATTAATAATAATTATCACATGCCTCCAATTAGTATTTTAACGCCTGCAAGTAAGACAAATAATAAACTTAATCAAGATGCTGTTAAAACAACCATTCCTATTTTAAGTGAAGTATTAAAAGATTTTGGTATTGATGCTAAAATTGTTAAAGCTAATATTGGACCTAGTGTTACACAATATGAGCTAGAAGTAAAAGCTGGGACTAAAGTAAATAAGATATTAAATATTGATCGTGAGATTGCTTTAGCGCTTGCTGCTAAAAATGTTCATATTCAAGCTCCTATTCCTGGTAAGCGTACAGTTGGTATTGAAATACCAAATAAATCTATTTCTATGGTAGGAGTAAGAGAAATATTAGAAAGTGTTCCTAAAAATCTAGATAATTCTAAACTTTTAGCTGTTTTAGGACGAGATATTATGGGACAACCTCAATGGATGGAAATAAATAAGACTCCTCACTTATTAGTTGCAGGTTCTACAGGTAGTGGTAAATCTGTATGTATTAATAGTATTATTACTTCTATTTTGATGCGTGCTAAACCAAATGAAGTAAAAATTGTTTTAGTCGATCCTAAAAAAGTAGAACTTTCAATGTATAATGGTGTACCACATTTATTGATTCCAGTTGTAACTGATCCAAAGAAAGCTAATATTGCTTTAAAACGTATGGTTGTTGAAATGGAAAGACGTTATGATTTGTTTGAATCAACTGGTACAAAGAATATTGCTGGATATAATGCTTATATTGATAAGAAAAATGAAGGTGTGAGTGAAGATGCTAAAATTGAGAGATTACCTTACATTGTTATGATTATTGATGAACTTGCTGACCTTATGTTGGTAGCAGCTAAAGAAGTTGAAGATTCTATTATGCGTATTACTCAAATGGCTCGTGCTGCTGGTATTCATTTGATTGTTGCAACACAAAGACCATCAACAGATGTTATTACAGGGGTAGTTAAAGCTAATATTCCATCACGTATCTCATTTGCTGTATCTAGTAGTATTGATTCACGTACTATTTTAGATATGACTGGTGCTGAAAAACTTTTAGGTAAAGGTGATATGTTATTTAAACCTCAAGGTGAAAATACACCAATTCGTATTCAAGGTACATTTATTTCTGATGAAGATATTAAAAAAGTTGTTGACTATACAATTAAACAACAAAAAGCTCGTTATAATGAAACATTCTTAATGGGTGAAGAAGATAAAGGTGCAACAACTATGGTTGATAATAATGATGATTATGATGAACCTTTATATAATGAAATTGTTGAATTTGTTGTAAGAGAGCAAAAAGCTAGTGCTTCACTTTTACAACGTCGTTTCCGTTTAGGTTATAATCGTGCAGCTCGTTGTATTGATTTACTTGAAGAAAGAGGTATTATTGGGCCTAATAATGGTTCTAAACCAAGAGAAGTATTAGTTAAATTAAATGAACCAAAGAGTGATGAAGAACAATAAAAAAAGCATTTTTAAAATGCTTTTTTTGTTATTATAGTTTTCCATGTAATTTTAGTATGGCAACTAACATATCATCACGATATGCTGCTAAAGAAGCATCATCATTTCCGATTTCTTTAGGACGATTTTTCATAGCTTCTTCGACACCATCACGTGCTATTTTAGCAAATTCTTCTGGAAATTCTTTCCAATCAGCCATATCATTTAACCATAGTGTAATAGAATCATGTAAGTGATGCATAATACCATCAACACCACCTTTACCACCACCTAATTGAAAAATTAGGGATGGACCCATGATACCCCAACGGATACCAGGACCGAATGTTACAGCTTTATCAGCATCTTCGATTGAACATACACCACGCATTACAAGTTCACAAACTTCACGATATAGAGCCATTTGTAAACGATTACAAATAAAGCCTAGAGCTTCTTTATTTAAAACAACAGGTTCTTTACCAACAGATTGATAAAATTCTTTAGCTAATAAAACATTTTCTTCTGTTGTTTTTTCACCTTTAGTAATTTCTACTAATGGTATTAAATGAGGTGGATTGTAAGGATGACCGCCAACAAAACGTTCTGGATGTTTAGCAACTTTAGCAATTTCAGTTATTAACAATCCAGATGTTGAACTAGCTATAATTGCTTCACTACTAACATATTTTTCCATTTCTGTAACCATTTGATGTTTAATATCATAATGTTCTGGTCCTGATTCTTGAATAAATAAAGCATCTTTTAAAGCTTCTTCCATAGAAGTAGTGTAAATTATACGTTTTTTAATTTGTTCACTTTCTTCATCATTAATTATTCCATTTTTAATTAATAGTTGTAGACTTGTATTAACTCTTTCTTTAGCAAGATTAAGAGCTTCTTCATTGATATCATAAAGACCAACTTCTAATCCTTTTAAAGCAAAATTAACAGCAAAACTATAACCAATTACACCTGCACCTACACAGGCAACTTTTTTAATATCTTTAATTTCCATAAAACATATCCTTTCTAAATATATTTTAACTCATAACACTTTATTTAAAACAATAAACTTCAATTATTGGCATAAGTTGACATTTATAAAAATATTATTTATAATACACTGGTCAAAAAGGGATGATATTATGTTAGAAGAACAATTATTAGAATTATTAGAGACAAAAAAAGAATATTATGAAAATTTACAAAAAACAAATCAAAAAAGAAAACAAATAATAAAAAATAAACCATTTTTAATTGAAAATTATCAAGTTACTTCAGATATTCAAAAAGAAATAAGTATTTGTTATATAGAGTATGCTAAGTTTTTAAAAGGTGAAAAGAAAAATTATAATGAATTTACTAAAGTTGAACAAGCTAAAATTGTTAAGTTAATTCAAAGTATTTCATTAAAAATAAATAATTTATTAGGTAAAGAAGAAACAAATAGTGTTATAAAAACATATGAACGTCTTTTATTAGATTTCAATTTAATTACTAATCCTGATGAATATAAAAACTTTGGTGTAAAGATGGTAAATTTACAAAATAACAATCGTGATTTAATTAATTATTATAATAATTTACGAAATATTCAAACTATGTTAATAGAAGTTATTAATTTGGGAGATTTATCAAATTGTAATAAACAATATAATTCTTATAAAAAAGTAAATAGTGAATTAAATAAAATATTGACTATGCAAAGTTTAAATCCAGAATTAAGATCTTATTTTGACTGTTTATTAGAAGAATATAATTATCAAAGTTTAATTGAAACAGCCAATAAAAATATTAAAAATTTAGAAAAACAAGATCATGATCACTTTTATATGGCTGTAAAATTAGATGACGAAGATAATGTTACTTTAAAATGCGCTATATGTGGTGAATCAAAAGTTATTCCATATACAAGTAACGATATTTATTATGGAACTAAAACAGGTGGCTTATTAAAGAAAAAAAGAGATCGTATTGAAGCGTTAAAGTATATTATCGAAAATAAAAAAGATGAAAATAAAGAAACAGAAGTTAATGTTGCTAAAATAAAAGTAATTAGAAATGCACAAAAAAGAAAGAAATAACTTTCTTTTTTTTGTTTAAAGATGTCAATTATGTTTGAAAAATAAGGTTTTTGTGTTAAAATGGTTATGGTGATAGTATGGCAAAATATGATGAAAGCTCGATAAAAATATTAGAAGGATTAGAAGCAGTACGTAAAAGACCTGGGATGTATATAGGCTCAACTGATAAAAGAGGACTACATCATTTAGTTTGGGAAATCGTTGATAATTCCATGGATGAAGTTATTAATGGTTATGGTAATAAAATAGTAGTTAAAATTAATAAAGATGAATCAATTACAGTTATAGATGAAGGCCGTGGTGTTCCTGTTGGTATGCATGAAAGTGGTGTTTCTACACCGGAAGTTATTTATACAGTATTACATGCTGGTGGTAAGTTTGAAGAAGGTGGCTATAAAGTATCTGGAGGACTTCATGGTGTTGGTGGTAGTGTTGTTAATGCTTTAAGTTCTTGGATGGAAGTTTATATTAAAAGAGATGGTTATAATCACTATATTCGTTTTGAAAATGGGGGACACACAGTTGTTCCTTTAAAGACGCTTGAAAAAACAAGTAAAACAGGTACAACAGTTACTTTTAAACCAGATCCTGAAATGTTTTCAACGACACATTTTTCTTATTCAACTATTTGTGAAAGAATGCAAGAAAGTGCTTTCTTACTTAAAAATTTAACAGTTGAGGTAATTGATGAAATAGAAAATCGTAGTGAAACATTTCATTATGATGAAGGGATTAAATCTTTTGTTGAATATTTGGATGAAGATAAGACACCACTTCATAAAGTTTTTACGACTGAAGGAGTTAAAGATAAGTTTGTTGTTGATGTAGCACTTCAATATACAGATACTTATTCAGAAAATATTATATCTTTTGTCAATAATGTTAAAACTAATGATGGTGGTACACATGAAGTTGGTTTTAAAACAGCTTTAACGCGTGTTTTTAATGACTATGCTCGTAATAATGGTTACTTAAAAACTAAAGATAAAAATTTTGAAGGTAATGATACAAGAGAAGGTTTAACAGCTATTATTAGTTTACAAATTCCTGAAGATAAATTACAATTTGAAGGTCAAACAAAAGGTAAATTAGGTACACCTGAAGCTCGTAATATCGTAGAAAGTATTGTTAGTGAAAAATTAGCGTTCTTTTTAGAAGAAAATAAACAAATTGCTGATGAAATCCTAAAGAAAATGTGTAAGAGCAAGATGGTTAGGGAAGCTGCACGTAAGGCTCGTGATGAAGCACGTAATGGTAAAGATAAAAATAAAAAAGAACGTGCCTTAAGTGGTAAGTTAGCGCCTGCTCAAGCTAAAAATCCTAAGAAAAATGAATTATTTTTAGTCGAAGGGGATTCAGCGGGTGGTAGTGCGAAAGGTGGACGTGATCGTAAGTTTCAAGCTATTTTACCTTTACGTGGTAAAGTTATTAATACCGAAAAAGCTCGTATGGAAGATATTTTAAAAAATGAAGAAATTAATACTATGATATATACAATTGGTGCTGGTGTAGGTAGTGACTTTACGATTGAAGATGCTAATTATGATAAAGTAATTATTATGACCGATGCTGATGATGATGGAGCACATATTCAAATATTATTAATTACTTTTTTCTATCGTTATATGAAACCACTAATTGAAGCAGGTAAACTTTATATCGCTTTACCACCTCTATATAAAATAGATTATGGTAAAAAACATTACTATGCATGGACAGATGAAGAATTAAAAGAAATAACTTCAAAGAATAGTACTAAACCTTATATTCAAAGATATAAAGGGTTAGGGGAAATGAATGCTGATCAATTATGGGAAACAACAATGAATCCTGATACACGTGCTTTAATTAGAGTAACTATTGGTGATGGTGCTTTGGCAGAAAAACGTGTTAGCGTTTTAATGGGTGATAATGTTGCACCTCGTAAGGAATGGATAGAAGAAAATGTTGAATTCTCGCTTGAAGATAATTACAAAATAGATAAGTAGGTGAATTATGCAAGATGAAGTTTTAAATAGAATACATAATTATGCATTAGAAGAAATTATGGGTGATCGTTTTGGTAGATATGCTAAAGCTATCATTCAAGATCGTGCGATACCAGATGTTAGAGATGGATTAAAACCTGTTCAAAGACGTATTTTATATGGCATGTATAAAGATCGTAATACTTATGATAAACCATATCGTAAAAGTGCTAAAACAGTAGGATATATTATGGGTAATTATCACCCTCATGGTGATTCATCTATATATGATGCAATGGTTCGTATGAGTCAATGGTGGAAACAAAATACAACCTATATTGATATGCATGGTAACAATGGTTCCATGGATGGTGATGGGGCTGCTGCTATGCGTTATACAGAAGCAAGACTTGCTAAAATAAGTAATGAATTACTTAAAGATATTGATAAAAATACAGTTATTTGGGCTCCTAATTTTGATGATACCGAATTAGAACCAACTGTTTTACCTGCTAAATTTCCCAACCTTTTAGTTAATGGTGCAACAGGTATTAGTGCAGGTTATGCAACAAATATTCCACCTCATAATTTGGGTGAAATAATTGATGCGACAATTAAAAGAATTGATAGCCCTAATTCACGTTTAGAAACGATTATGGATATTGTTAAAGGACCTGATTTCCCAACTGGTGGTGTCGTTGAAGGACTTGATGGCATTCGTGAAGCTTTTCAAACAGGTAGAGGAAAAATAACTGTTCGCTCTAAAATAGAATTTAATAAAGAAAAAGGTAAAGAACAAATCATTATTACCGAAATACCATTTGATGTTAATAAAGCTATGATGGTTAAGAAAATAGATGAAATAAGAATTGATAAAAAAGTCGATGGTATTTTAGAAGTAAGAGATGAAACTGATCGTGATGGCCTTAGAATTGCAATTGATTTAAAGAAAGATGCCAATAGAGAATTAGTTTTAAATTATTTACTTAAAAATACTGATTTACAAATATCTTATAATTACAATATGGTTGCGATAGTTAATCGTTGTCCTAAAACATTGGGTATTTTAGAAATATTAGATGCTTATATAGCGCATCAAAAAGAAGTAATAACTAAAAGAACAATGTTTGATTTAGAAACAGCACGTAGTGAAATGCATATTGTTGAAGGTTTAATTAAAGCAATATCTATTTTAGCTGAAGTTATCGCAACTATCCGTGCTTCTAAAAATAAAAGTGATGCTAAAATAAATTTAGTTAATAAATTTGCATTTACTGAAAAACAAGCAGAAGCAATTGTAACTTTACAACTATATAGATTAACTAATACCGATGTCACTTTACTAGAAGAAAAATTAAAAAAATTAAGTTTAATTATCAAAGCTTTAGAAGCAGTATTAGCAGATCCTGAAAGATTAAAAACAGTTATGAAAGATGAACTTAAACAAATTAAAAAAGAATATGCAACACCAAGAAAAACAGTTATAAGTAGTGAAGTAACCGAAATAAAAATAGATACAACTGCGATGATTCCAAAAGAAGATGTAATGGTTGTTGTAACAAAAGAAGGCTATGTAAAACGTGTATCACTTCGTAGTTATCAAGCAAGCAATAATGATGAAACATTAGTTAAAGAAGGTGATTACACAATTGGTTTATTTAGTATGAATACCATGGATACTTTATTAATGTTTACGAAGTTAGGTAACTATCTATATATTCCAGTACATGAATTACCTGATTTAAAATGGAAAGATTTAGGAAAACATGTAAGTAATATTGTTAAATTAGATAGTGATGATGAAATCATTAGCGCTATCCCAGTATATGACTTTAAGAAAGATACATATATTACTTTATTTAGTCATGATGGTATGGTAAAACGTAGTAAATTAGAAGATTTCTTTGTAAATCGTTACACTAAACCAATTACATGTATGAAACTAAAAGATCATGACTTTGTCGTTAGTGTAGACATATCAAATAAACAAGAAGTATTTGTATCTACACATAATGGGTATGGCTTATGGTATGATGCAAGTGAAATTCCTGTATCAGGACTACGTTCAAGTGGTGTTAAAGCAATATCTTTAAAAGATGATTATGTTGTAAGTGCGCATCTTTTTGATGGTAGTGTTGAATATTTAACTGTCTTAACAGAAAAGAATACAGCTAAACGTATTAAACTATCAGAATTTGATAAATCAACACGTGCTAGAAGAGGATTAGTAATGATTAGAGAAATAAAAACAAATCCTCATAACATTTTAAAAACATTTATGCTTACTAATAAAGATAGTATAGGAATTAAAACAAAAGATGAAATTATATACAAAAAAATAACAGAATTCCCAATTCTTGATCGTTATGCTTCTGGAACAAATATTATGAAAGCACCAATTTTAGATGTTTTTAAAGAAAGTAATTTAGTTTCAAAAGATACAGAAGAAGTAATTATTGAAATAGATAAAGAAATTAATGATGTATCTTTAAAAGAAGTAGATGAAAGAATTATGACCATAGATGATTTTTTAGATGATTTTGAAGCAAAAAAGAAATAGTGTTTAGATACTAGTACCTGTCAAGTACTCACTAAATAAAAAGATTAATTAATTAATTTGAATATTTGAGTCGATACTGTAC
>CALVQV010000038.1 GCA_944358325.1 uncultured Bacilli bacterium | reverse complement strand
TTACAGAATTAAATGTTCCTCTTTTTTATTTTATGCAAGTTTTCTTGCTTACATACTAATAATAGCATAAAATTGAATTTTTTTCAAGTTCTTCTATATAGGCTCATAAAGTTAGAGTAATTTCCCAATGGTGGAGCTGAGGAGAATCGAACTCCTGTCCGAAAGCACCGCATCATAGATTTCTACAAGTTTAGTCTGCTATTTAAATTCCTAAAGTGTGTTAGTAGCAGGCAACCCACAAATTAGTAATCCTATAAATATTCATTTATATACCTAGGAACAATATAAATATATCCCACTAAATCGAGCCTCTTTAAATTCCCATGGGAGAGGAATAGAAAGAAGCAGCTTCCTATATAATTAAGCGAAAGCTAATTGATTTCTGTTTCCAGTTATATTTAATTTTGCACGTAACGTGTGCGTTCGACTTGCAACCTAAGACCTAATACTTCCGTCGAAACCTAAGTCAGCCCCGTAAAAAGATTATAACACATAATTAATAATCTTTCAAATATTCTTGTAATGGTTGTTTTCATTAATAATATTAATAATTAAAGCAATGATAATCATATAACTAAGTAGACTAGAACCACCATAACTTATAAAAGGTAAAGTTATTCCCATAATTGGTAAAATACCTAAAGTCATACCTATATTTTGAAATTGTTGAAAAGTTAAAATTCCTAAAGCTCCAGCAATAATATATTTATTAATTGTTTTTTTTGTATGTTTTGCTAATAAGAGTAATTTAATATCAAAATATAAAATAAATAAAATTAATAATAGAGAACCTATAAACCCAAAATTACTTGCAAATACAGCAAAGATAAAATCTGTATGTGCTTCAGGAAAATAAAGAGGCGTGTGATTAATACCATAACCAATTAAACTTGCTGATCCAATTGCTGTAATACCACGTTCTAATTGAAAACCATCACCCCAATTTAATAATCTATCAATACGCAAAAACATAGAATTACCAAAAATATTTATAAACATATCTTGTTTAAAAAAATATAGACTTAAAGTAAAAATAATTAAAGTTGCGAAAGTTCCAATCCCAAAGATAAACCATCGATATCTAATACCTGAAATAAAAAGAATAGTTAAAACAATAATTAGATAAATAATAACGGCACCTGTATCAGGTTCTAAAAAAGTTAAAATAGATGGGATCAAAGTAATTATTAAAATTTTTATCAAAAAAACAAATTCTTGTTTTAAAGAACTTTTATTTTTATCTTTATTAAAATTAGAACACATTTTAGCTACTAAAACTAATAAAATAATTTTCATAAATTCACTAGGTTGAAAAGAACCAATTACGGGTAATTTAAACCAACATTTAGCATTATTAATAGTTGGTGCGAAAAAGAGTAGAAGTAAAAGTAAAACATTACCTAATAAGTAAAAGAACCAAATATATTTAATAAAAAAATTATTTTTAATTTTTGTTAGAAAAAAGATGAGTATAAAACTAATACCATACCACATTATTTGTTTTAGATAAGCTAGTACTTCATGATTAACAGTTATAGATGAATAGATAGTTATAACACTAATTAACATAAAAATAAAAATATATATTATTAATTCTTTTACTTTTAACATATAATCACCAATATTAGTATGGACTTAAAAAGAATAATTTTGCAAAAATTAAAAAATATAGTATAATTATTTTAGGTGATTATAAAATGGAATATATGCAATATTTCTTGATTATTGTAATTGCTATTATTATCGCAATCGCTATTACAAGATCAAAGAAAAAAGATTTTAAGTTAGAATTAAATAAGTTAGTTGAGTATTTAGGTGGAAGAAATAACATTGTTAAATATGAATACAATAAATCACGTTTTATTGTTGATGTAGTTGATGTTAATAAAGTTAATAAAGATGGAATTCAAAAATTAGGTGCTCAAGGAATTGTTGAAATTGATAATCAATTAAAAATAATTCTTGGTGATAATGCTAAACAATTTAAAAAATATATAGATGAATTAAAATGATGTAGTAAAAACATCATTTTTTTTGGAGAATTTATGAAGATATATGATAGTATAATTTTGAATTTAGTTTTAATTTTATTTCCTATTCTTTTATATTTAATATGTATGGCTTATGATACAAATATTAATAAACGTAATAATATTTTACTTTTAGATATGGCTTTAATTTCTAGTTTATATTTAACATTAAATTATAGTAGTAATTTATTATTGATGTTTAATATTCCTTTAATTATTGCTTATGTTAAAAAGAGAAACTTTGCGACATTTTTAATTAATGTTATGATAATCCGTTATTATTATTTGTATTCTGATAATTATATCTATTATGTCATTTATGAATATTTATTTTATGCTCTTTTAGCATATATTTTTAATAATAATAGTAATTATTTGGTTTTTTCAATTTTAATTATTAAAAGTATTATCTATATAATTGATAGTTACGATTTAGGAATTGCTTTAGGTGTAAGCTTTATCTTTTTTATAACAACATGGATTGTTTTATTTATGCTTAGTAAAGTTGAAAATATTATGGAACTTCATAGTATTAATAAACGGATTAAAGAAGATGAAGAGTTTAGAACATCATTATTTAAAATAACCCATGAAATCAAAAATCCCATTGCCGTTATTAAAGGTTATTTAGATATGTTTGATGTAAATAATCTTGAACATGCTAAAAAATATGTTCCTATTATGCAAGATGAAGTTAAAAGATTACTTATTTTATTACAAGATTTTTTATGTATGAATAAAATTAAAGTTAATAAGGATATTTTAGATATTAATCTTTTATTAGAGGAAGTTGTCAGTAGCTTAAATTCTGTTTTAGATGAATATGGTATAAAAAAAGAAATTAATTTATATGATGACGAAATTTACATAGATGGCGATTACAATCGTTTGACACAAGTGTTTGTAAATATCATAAAAAACAGTGTTGAAGCAAGAAAAGAGTATGATTGTTATATAAAAATAGATAGTTATTTAGAAGATAATTATGTAGTTATTAAAATAGAAGATAATGGTACTGGCATACCTAAAGATGTTTTAAAAAGAATTAGTGAGCCATTTTTTACAACTAAAAAAAGAGGAACTGGTTTAGGAGTTAGTTTATCTTATGAAATAATTGAAGCTCATAATGGTATTATTTCTTATGAGTCTATTGTTAATGAGTATACCTTAGTAACAATAAAATTGCCATTATATTAAAAAAGATATCAAGTTTATTTCTTGATATCCATTATAACGGGAAGGATAATTGGTTTTCTTCCTGTTTTTTCATATATATAACTTCCTAGACTATTAGTAATTTCATTTTTTATATCACTATAATTAATATTATTACTTAATCTAGATATAACAGCATTACGACTGATTAATTCTAATTCATGAAGTAATTCTTCATTTTCATTTATTTGAATAAAGCCTCTTGTTGTTATATTTGGGTTTCCTAATAACTTATTATTTTTTGTATCGATATTGCTTATAACGACAACAATACCGTCACTTGCCATAATTTTACGATCGCGAATAACCGCTGTTCCAATATCACCAATACGATTACCATCAACATAAACATCACCAGCTTGAACTGGTTTATCTTGTTTAATTTTACCTTTTCTAATTGATAAAACATCACCATTACCTAAAACAAAGATATTATCTTTATTCATACCAATTTCATGTGCGATATCAGCATGTCTTTTAAGCATACGATATTCACCGTGAAAAGGCATAAAGTATTTTGGTTTAAGTAAATGTAACATTAGTTTTAATTCTTCTTCATGAGCATGTCCTGAAGCGTGAACTGTACTTAAGTAAGTATTAGTGTAAACACGAACACCTCTTAAATATAATTTATTAATAGTTTTAGAAATACTTAAAGCATTACCTGGAATAGGTGAAGAAGAGAAAATAATAACATCATTATCTCTTAGCTTAACATTTTTATGTGTTCCATTAGCAATTCTACTTAAAGCTGCTAGTGGTTCACCTTGACTACCAGTACATAATAAACATACTTGATTATCCGGTAAGCGATTAGCTTCCTCTGGTGTAATAAAGATATCACGGTGTTTAATATATCCACCTTCAATAGATATTTCTATATTATTTTCCATACTGCGACCAAATACAGCAATCTTTCTTTTATTGCGTTTACAAGTATCAACAATACTTTTTAAGCGATATATATTAGAAGCAAATGTTGCAATAATAATACGACCTTTTTCTGTTTCAAATATTTCTGATAAAGTATCATCTACTTTAGACTCACTAACACTTAATCCTTCACTTAAAGCATTAGTACTATCACTCATAAGTAATGTAACACCACGTTTACCAATTTCCGCCATTTTGTGTAAATTAGCCATAGGTCCAATTGGATTAAAATCAAATTTAAAATCTCCCGTACTTACAATAACACCATTTGGTGTTGTAACACAAATTCCATGAGAATCAGGAATAGAGTGTGTTGTTCTAAAAAATTCAACTTTGATATTTTTAAAATTTACTTTCGTATTTTCGTTATAAACCATTAAATTATTATATTTAATCGCACGATCTTCTAATTTCTTTCTAATTAATCCAGCAGCTTGATTAGGTGCATAGATGACTGGAATATCAACCGAATTAAGTAAAAATGGAATTCCTCCAATATGATCTTCATGACCATGAGTAATGAATAATCCCTTAATTTTATTCTCATTTTTCTTTAAGAAAGTGTAATCTTGTATAACATAATCAACACCTAATAAATCACTTTCTGGAAAAATAACACCCGCATCTAAAATAATAAGTTCATTTCCATGCATTACACAATACATGTTTTTACCGACTTCACCAAGTCCACCCAAAGCAAAAACTTTAGTGTCATCGTTGTCAAAAAATTTCATATAAACTCCTTTCTTTTTTTTCGTTTTTTAAAATTGACTATATAATTATAACTTTTTTTTTATAATTTGTCTAGTTTGCAAATAGTATTAATTTATCTTTAAATCTAGTAATTTTTTTGGTTATAGTGTAAAATATGTATAGGTGATATTATGAAAAGTGTCATAGAAAGAGTAAAAAAATATCGTTTTAATAAGCAATTAATTAAAAATGTTTATGAAAAAAAGAGAATGGGATTATGGGATAAACAAAGTTTGAAAATTATTGCTATTTCAGCTAACGTTGTTTTATTAACATTTATAATTCGTTTCTTTTCCCGTGTTTATATGATGTATGAAATGGAAGGAACCGATTTAGCAACTTTTTTTCACAAAAAATATTTAGTTTTAGTTATATGGTTAATTATTTATGCGGTGTTTGCTAATTACTTATTAGGAATAGGTAATACAGATCGTAATATTAAAATTTATTCAACTCGTTATGTTAAAACATTAGTATTTCTAATCTTATATGTCATTGAAATATTTATTAGTTTATTCTTTTTCATTAATGGTATATATGATTATAAAATACTTTCTATCATCTGTTTATTATCACTTATACCAACTTTAATTTCATATTTTTGTATTTTTATGACAACTTTAGATTTTATCATGTATACAACAGATAATAGTGATGATATTGAAGAAGCTAAAGGAGAACATTTTGATTATTTCTAGGAGGTTATTATGGGCTTATTTGACAAATTAAAAAATATATTTAATAAAGAAGATAAAACTGTCACTTTATATAGCGATGGTTTAGAAAAAACAAGAAAAGAAGTAAATACAAAACTTACAATGTTAAGTAAAAAACATAAAAGTTTAGATAATGCTTATTTTGAAGAATTAGAAGAAATTTTAATTATGGCTGATATTGGTGTTAATACAGTTATGGAACTAATTGATAAATTAAAAGCACGTGTTAAGCGTGAAAACATTGTTGACGTTGATGATTTAAGAGAAATTATTGTTGATGAAATGTTTATTATTTATGTTAATAATCAAATTCTAACTAATAAAATCAATTATGCAAGTGATGGGCCAACAGTTTTATTATTTGTTGGTGTTAATGGTGTAGGTAAAACAACAACTATTGCCAAAATGGCGTATAAATTAAAAGAGGAAGGTAAAAAAGTTTTATTAGTAGCCGCAGATACATTTAGAGCAGGCGCTGTTGAACAAATAATAGAATGGGGTAAAAAAATAGATGTCCGCGTTGTTAGTAATAATTCTAAAGATCCATCCAGTGTTATATATGATGGGGTAGATATTGCTTTAAAAGAAAACTATGATGTCGTATTAGTAGATACAGCTGGAAGATTACAAAATAAAGTTAATTTAATGAATGAATTAGATAAAATGAATAAAGTTATAGGTAAATTAATTCCTAATGCTCCTCATGAAACTTTACTTGTTCTAGATGCTACAACAGGACAAAATGGTATTAGTCAAGCTAAAAGTTTTAAAGAAATAACTAATATTACGGGGATTGTTTTAACTAAATTAGATGGTACCGCTAAAGGTGGTATAGTACTAGCTATTAAAGAAAATGTCGGTATACCAGTTAAATATATTGGTTTAGGTGAAAAAATGACTGATTTAGAAGCTTTTGATATAGAAAAATATATCTATGGTTTATTTAAAGATATGATGGGTGATAGTGATGAATAAAAAAGTTAATGATATGGGATTATTTCTTCAAGCATTCTTAGTTATTGTTATGGCAATATGCTTTGTTATGTCATTTTACATTAATGAATTTGCTTCACTAGCAAACATTCTTTTAGGATGGGTACTTATTACTATGAGCCATAATAATGAGCGTATATATAAGAAAAAATATTTAACAATTATTTATGCGCTTGCTGGAGTAATTGTTCTAATATATGCATTTTTAGGATTATAAGATGGAAGATAGAATATATTTAATTAATTTATACGATTATTATGGTGACTTATTAACAACGAAACAAAAAGAATATTTTGAAAGTTATTATTTTGATAATCTTTCCTTAGGTGAAATAAGTGAAAATACAAGTGTTAGTCGTAACGCTATTCATAAACAATTAAAAGAAGTAAAAGATTTATTAGAACATTATGAAGAAATATTAAAATTATATAATAAAAAAATAAAAATTAATGATATAATAAAAGATATAGATAAAGATATAAAAGAACAAATAGAAGAATTAATATAAGGGTGATAATATGTTGGGTAAAATAGTGTATATTAGCAATAATATGGCACATGTAGAGGTTAAAGGTGGACTAAATGCAGCCACTAATTTAATGAATATGCATGTTGTCTTTGATGATGGCAGTAAAAAAATATTAGGAGAAGTAGAAGATATTAGTCCTGAAATAATTAAAGTTCGTTTTTTAGGTGAAATTCAAGGTAATACTTTTTTAGGTGGTGTTATTAGAAAGCCTAATTTAAATGCGGTTGTTAGACTTATTACTCCAGAAGAAATGAATTTAATTGTTGGAGAAAATAAACCAGGATTTATGTATTTAGGACAGTCTCCATTATATGAAAATTGTCGTGTATCAATGGATATAAATGAAATGTTTAGTAATCATATGGCTATATTCGGTAATACAGGTAGTGGTAAATCATGGGGTGTAGCTAGATTACTTCAAAATATTTTTTCTAACCCTAATTATGTTCCATATCGTTCTAACTTCTTTATATTTGATGCATATGGTGAATATCATAATGCTTTTAAAAATATAAATAAAATTAATCCCAATTTTAATTTCAAATTTTATACAACTAATCCTTTACAAATAAATGAAGGTGGGGAATTACTTCGTATACCAATTTGGTTACTAGATTTAGATGATATTGCTTTATTATTAGGTGCTGAAAAACATTCCCAACTTCCTATTTTAGAGCGTATGATTACTTTAACCAAAATATTTGCTGAAACAACACCAGAAGCAATGAAATATAAAAACCATTTAATTGCTAAAGCCATCATGACGATTTTATATACAAGCCAAACTTCAAGTGCTAAACGTAATGATATCTTTACTATTTTAAATACTTGTAGTACACCTGAATTTAATTTAGAAGCAATTGTTCAAGGAATAGGATATCAACGTAAATTTCGTGAATGTTTTATTATTGATAAAGAAGGCGAATTTACCGAATCAGTTTTAATTACTAATTATATATCAAGTTATATTGATGAATCATTAGATGCTTATGAGGCTAAAACTGTAAATAAATATAACTTAAAAGATTTAGAAAATGCTTTTAATTTTACTTTGATTAGTGAAGGATTATTATTAAATGAGGAATTATACAATGAAGCAATTACTTTAAAAGTGCGCTTGCATTCATTAGTAATTGGTGAAAATGCTAAATTCTTCGATTATCCAAACTATATTAATGTAGATCAATATATTACTAGTTTAGTTGCTTATCGTGGCACAAAAGCTCAAATTATTAACTTTAACTTAGAAGATATTGATGATGATTTAGCCAAAGTAATAGTAAAAATATTTGCACGTATGTTATTTAGTTTTACTAAAAGATTAAAAAATCGTGCGAGTGTACCTTTTCATTTATTTTTAGAAGAAGCACATCGCTATGTCAATGAAGATAATGATAAATTTTTACTCGGATATAATATTTTTGAACGTATATCTAAAGAAGGTCGTAAATATGGTTTAATGTTTAATTTAATCTCACAACGTCCAGTAGAACTATCTGATACAGTTATATCTCAATGTTCTAATTTTATTATTTTTAAAATGAATCATCCTCGTGACTTAGAATATATAACAAAAATGCTTCCTAACATAAGTGCTGAAATAGTAGAAAAACAAAAATCATTGCAACCGGGGACTTGTGTTGTATTTGGTAAAGCTTTTAAAATACCTATGATAGTTAAAATGGATAAACCAAATCCAGTTCCAGAAAGTAGTAACTGTGATGTTTACAATACATGGAATATCAAACAAGGACAATAATGTCCTTGTTTTGTAATTTTGAAGAAATATGCAAATATGTTATAATGTTAAGCAGGAGGAGTAACCATGAAAATGTTTAATGACTCGAAAGAAGAAGTAGAACTTCTTGAAATAGAACCAAAAAAACCTCGTAAAAATAAACGTATTAAAAAAAGTGAAATGAGTGCTGATGCACTATTAGATAAATCATTTGTAGAACCAGAAAATAAAAAAGTAGTAATTGTTGTAAGTATAATTATTATTCTTTTAATTGTTGGTATAATCTTTTTTGTTAATTATATAAGTGGAACTGCAGAAAATAAAAAACATGATAATAACAATCAAAATAAAGTTAATACAACAGAAGAAGTAGACAATACAACTGATGAAGAACATAGTACTGTAGGAGAATTCAATGAAGCTTTTGGTAGTTTATTTTTATATAAAAAAGATGATCAAATAATTGTTTCTAAAGAATTAGTAAATAATGAAACATCATATAATTATTTAGGTATGTATAATTGTCAAAGTGAAGATTGTGATATTTATAAAGTAGGAGAAAGTTATTTTAATGATTTTGATAGTAATACAATTGTTTTAAAAGACGGGGGAATGTTTATCTATAACTATAAAGAGGATAAAATTCTAACTTATAAATATAATTATTTCTATCCAATTAGAGCACTAGAAAAAGTATATTTAATTGGTATGGATGAAAATAGTGGAGCTAATATTTATTCTATTCGTGGAACTAAAATTACAACTGATGGTTATGAAAGTATTGGTTTAATCAATAATAATCAAATTTATGAATATGATAACAACGTAATTGCTGCTAAAAAAGATAATAAGTGGGGATTAATAACAATTCGTACTAATGAAGTTATTTTAGATTTTAAATGGGATAACTTATATTTAAGTAATAATGATTTATATTTAGTAGTTAAAGATAATGAATACTATGTTTTAAATAATGATAGTGTTCAATTAACAGATAAAGGATATCCATTAATAATAGAAGCCTTTAGTGAGTACTTTTTATCAATTGAAGATAATAAATTGCATATAAGAACATATGAAGGTAAAGATTTAATTGATACACCAATCGATTTAACATTAGAATATAATCGTTATGATATACCTAAAAATATAACTGTAGAAGTAAAAAATATAGCTGAATTATTAATTACGATTAAACAAAGTGAAACAGAAACAGTAAAATATATTTTTAATTCCGCAACATATGTATTAGAACAAACAGAATAAAAGGTAATATCAATATACCTTTTTTTCTTTATATGACATTCTAAGATTTGTCAATAATAAAATTTTATGCTATATTAATGCATGACGAAAAGACACAAAATTTACTAA
>CALVQV010000037.1 GCA_944358325.1 uncultured Bacilli bacterium | reverse complement strand
ATTTTATTGATAAGGCAGTAAATTATATTAAATCTGCCATAAACTATCTATTGACATTTACCAGATGTTCTAATCTAAAACTTCATAATCATATCCTTTACCAAGACAAGTAATTTTTATTTCCATATTTGTATCAAAATTTTTACCTGTTTGAGGATTTTTTAAATTTTTTTCTAAATAATTTTCTTCTTGTAATTTAGCAATAGTTATAGTTATAAAATCTCCTTCACTATTTGGTAATTCTCCTAGATTATCAACTGCCCAATTTTTAGCAGCCATTTCTATTGAAGTAATTTGCTGTTCATAACTTTCTACTCTAAAATTATTAATATATTTTGAAACATTAGGTACAATGAGTAATGCCAAAACAGATAGTATTATTAAAACTCCTAATAATTCTACTAAGGTAAAGCCTTTTTTCATATCATCACCTATCATAATTATACCATAAAGAAAAAAACTATAAAAGTTTTTTCATAAAATCTCTATTAATTATAGGTACATAAATAAAGAAAATAACTAAATTTAAAGATAAATTTAAAAGAAATAACAATGAATCAAAATAAATTAAATAATTTATAGTTGCTAAATAGATACTAAAAACAATAAAATAGATTTCCGAAAACAAAATAAATTTTTTAGCATCATCTTCATAAACCGTACTTTTTTTAAATATAGTATGTAAAGTTGACACTAATATTAAATAGTTTAATATACTTATTTTTATAATATAATAAAGAATTGACATTGTGCCATTAAATATGGTGTCAAAATTAACAAACTTATCATCCATAAAAAAGTAAGGTGGTAAATGTAAGAATGTTCCTATTAAAAACACTAATAGTATTAACATTCCAAATTGTTCACTTAATGGTTTAGGTTCTCTATCGTCTTCTATTTCATCTATAAAATCATAGTTACTAGTGAAAACTGGTTTATAAATCGCATCATCTTCAATATTTTTAACACCATTTAAACTAGCACCACAATAAGTACATTTCTTTTTACGACTATTATTTTTTGTTTGACATTTACTACATATTTTCATACTATCACCTATTTTTAGTTTACGTCTAAAATAAATATTAGTCAACTACCTTATTAAAACTTTTAAATAGATAGCTGCTAAAGTTTCACTAGGAAATAAAAGCGCTAAACGATAAACATTTTTTCTATCTAAATTATCAAAAGCTTGATATAAATAATACACCATTTCTGGACTATTAAATAGTAATTTTAATTTATTAAGTTTGATTTGTTCATCAACTTGATTATAAGAATTTGGTCCTATTTGTTTAAACTTATTAATTATTAATTTATTAAAATTCTTATATTTATATATATATGAATCATCTATACTAAAATAATTACCTATATTTTCTAACATACGATTAAAAGCAATTTCTTTATTTTTATTGGTTAATCTTTTATTAAGCATAAATTCAAATAATTTAGCATGAAGCTTGTTTTTTACATCATCTACTTCAATAAACTCATCTAACAATTGATAATATTTAGCCCCATATTTTTGATAATTTTTCTTTAAATGATTTTTCTTAAAGGTATAATTATTACCTTCTAATTTATTAAAAGTTTTCATAGTATCATTATAGCCTAAACGAATTCCTCGTTTTGCTAAGTCAGCATCAAAAACAAGAAAAGATCCAAAATAATTATGTGGTTTTATATAAATAATATCTATTTGTTTACGAGGCTTTTTGACAATTCCAACTTCGTTTAAATCAACAGCAATGATTTTTTCTGCTCCCAAATCAATTGCTTGATTAATAGGTAAATTATCATAGTAACCACCATCAACATATTTTTTATTATCTATTTCTTTTTGTTTAAAAGCTGGGAAACAAGAAGCTGAAGCCATAAGATAATCTTTTAATTTGTCCGGTTCTTTTTTTAAATCTTGTTTATATTTTATAATTGGTTTTAAAGAAGGAAACTCCACTGTAATTAATGCATAATCTACTTTCGATTTAAAAAATTTCCTAATATTTAATTCATTAGCAATCGTTTTTTCTAAAGCATTAACACTTAAACCACCACTAACTATACCTTTAGTGTATTGTTTAATAATTTCAACTTTTGATTCTTCATCAACAATTTCTGTATCTAGTACTTTATCATAACTTAAGTTAGTCCATAATTCATAAGCTTGATAATAATCTTTTTGAACCATAAATGCTCCATTTAAAGCACCAATGCTAGTACCAGTAACAATATCATACTTAATGTGTAATTTACGTAAAGCTTTCCATACACCTATTTGATAAGAACCTTTTGAGCCTCCACCACTTAAAACAACAGCAACCTTCATACTATCACCTAATAAAATTATACCACAAAAAATAGAATGCATAAAGCACTCTATTTACTACCTGTTGAACCAAAACCACCAGTACCTCTTGTTGTATCTTCTAAAGAATCACTTTCTTTAAAATATACACTCAAAAATGGTGTTACAACTAATTGGGCAATACGTTCTTGTTTATCTATTTTTTGTTCTATATTGCTATGATTATGTAGAGCAACCATGACTTCTCCACGATAGTCACTGTCAACTACTCCTACTTTATTGGCAGGTGCTAATCCTTTTTTAGTGGCTAATCCACTTCTTGCATATATAAGTCCTGCATAACCAACGGGAATTTCCATTGCTAAGCCTATTGGTATCATTTTTGTTTCGTGTGGTAATATTGTTAATTCGCTATCTATACATGCATATAAATCATAACCAGCTGCATATTCACTACCATGAGTTGGAATAACAGCGTCATCTCTTAATTTTTTAACTTTCACTTCCATACTTTTTTAGTCTCCTTGTTATATTGTTTTTCATGTAATACAATTTTACGATTTTCTATCGTTTTAGGAATATCAATAATTCTTTGATTAGATGATCCTCTAAATCCTAATTCTGGATCTTTTAAATCTTCTTCAAATTTACCATCTACTAATACATCAATATTCATTAATATTTCTTTAGTATATGGTAATTCTTTTGACCATTTTTTTAATTGACCATCATAAGTATATCCTGAGAACATCCAAATTGTTTTATCTGGATATTTTTCTTTAAATGTTTTAATAATTTTTAAAACTGTTTCTTGATTTTCTGGTTCAAATGGTTCACCACCAACAATTGTTAAACCTTCAATATAATCATAATTACAAGCATCAATTATTTCTTTTAAAGTTTCATTTGTAAATTCTTGTCCATATTTAAAATTCCATGTTTCTGGATTAAAACAACCTTTACAATGATTACGACAACCAGATACATAAAGAGTTGTTCTAACTCCAGGTCCATTAGAAATATCATATTTTTTTATTTTGCCATAGTACATATTATAAGTGTAATACCCTTTCTTTAATTTCTTTAGTTTTACCTACATTCCAGAAATTTTCACCTAAATAACCACAAGTTCTACGTGTAACATTCATTTTATTTTTATCTTTATTATGGCAGTTAGGGCATTCCCATTCTAAATCATCATTAATAATAATTTCACCATCGAAACCACATACTTGGCAATAATCACTCTTAGTATTAAATTCGGCATATTGAATATTATCATAAATAAATTTAACTAATTCTTCCATTGCTTCTAAGTTATTAGTCATATTTGGTATTTCTACATAACTGATAGCTCCCCCACTAGATATAGATTGAAATTCACTTTCAAAAGCAAGCTTACTAAATGCATCAATATGTTCACGAACATCAACATGATATGAATTAGTATAGAAACCTTTATCTGTAACATCTTTAATTTTGCCATATTGTTCTAAATCAATACGAGCAAAACGATAACATAAACTTTCTGCAGGTGTTCCGTATAAAGCAAAACCTAGGCCTGTTTCTTTTTTCCATTCCTTACATTTTTCATTCATGTGTTTCATAACTTTTAGGGCAAATTCTTTACCTTCTTCGGTTGTATGACTAACACCTTTCATTAATTTAGTTAATTCATATAAACCAATGTAACCTAAAGAAACTGTTGAATAGCCACCTTTTAATAATTTATCAATCTTTTCACCTTTTTCTAATCTAGCAATAGCTCCATATTGCCAATGAATAGGACTAACATCACTTACTGTTCCCAGTAGAGCATGATGACGACATAATAAAGCTTCTTTACATAACTCTAAACGTTCGTCAAATAGCTTCCAAAATAAATCTTCATCTTTATCAGCAATAATACCAATTTGCGGTAAATTGATACTAACAACTCCTTGATTAAAGCGCCCTTCAAACTTGTAATTACCATCACTATCTTTCCATGGTGATAAGAAACTACGACATCCCATTGGACTAAAAACATTGCCTTCATAATTTTCGCGCATCTTTTTAGCACTAATATAATCTGGATATAAACGTTTAGATGAACATTTTACAGCTAATTTGGTTAAATAATCATATTTACCACCTTTTAAAGCGTTATGTTCATCTAAAACATAAATTAATTTAGGAAAAGCTGGTGTAACATAAACACCTTTTTCATTTTTGATACCTTCATAACGTTGTTTTAAAATTTCTTCAATAATCATCGCATTTTCTTCAATATATGGATCATCTTTATCTAAATGTAAGAATAAAGTTACAAATGGTGATTGTCCATTAGTTGTCATTAAAGTATTAATTTGATATTGAATAGTTTGAACACCACTTGATAGTTCACTTTTTAAGCGATCCATTACTAGACTATCAATCATTTCTTTATCTAATTTATCTTTATATTTACTAGTAAGTTGTTTTTTAAACTTATTTTTACTAACACGTAAATACTTACCTAAGTGACTCATGTCAACTGATTGACCACCATATTGACTACTAGCAACAGCGGCAATAATTTGCGTTACGATTGTACAAGCAACTTGGAATGATTTTGGAGTTTCAATCATCTTTCCATGCATAACTGTTCCATTATCTAACATATCTTGAATGTTAATTAAACAACAATTAAAAATTGGTTGAATAAAATAATCCATATCATGAAAATGTAAAATACCTTTTTCATGAGCTTCAACTATATTTTCAGGAAGTAAAATTCTTTTTGTTAAATCTTTTGATACTTCTCCAGCAATTAAATCTCTTTGGGTAGAAGCTAAATAAGCATTTTTATTAGAATTTTCTTCCATTACTTCTTTATTACTATTTTTAATTAATGTTAAAATTGTTTCATCAGTCGTATTAGCCTTACGTACTAAAGCACGCGTATAACGATACGTAATATATTCTTTAGCAAGCGCAAACTTATTGATATTCATAAGTTTCATTTCAATAATATCTTGAATATCTTCAACAAGAATTCTTTTTTTATTAAGTCCTTCTATATATTTAATAATATTTTTAATTTGAGTTTCACTAGCACGTTCTTCTTCTTGAACTTTTAAATTGGCTTTTTCGATAGCATCCTTTATTTTACTAGCATCATAGTCAACACTGCGACCATCTCTTTTTATAACCTTCATGTTACACCTATCTTTCTACAGTTTCCATGATAACACTTTTTGAAGTTTATTTGTTGTTGCATTTGCAACAAAATGTTATTTATGTTAAAATTTATTTAGAAAGTGTCAAGGTGGTATGATGAATGCTTTTAATAATATTGAAAAAAAAGATTTAGATAAATTATTTAAATGTTTACATGCAATCAATTTAAACATCAAAAAAGGTGGTACTATTATAAGTAATTTATCAAATACAGATACTATTTGTATTATTATTGATGGTTCTGCAAGTGTTATTAGAATTGATTATAACGGCAATAAATCACTTATTGATACTTTACATAAAGATGATATCTTCGAAAGCAAAATGTTTAATCTAAATAACAGTGAACTTTCTATTATTGCTAATGAAGAGACTAATGTTATTATTATTGAATATGGTAAATTCATTAATCGTTGTAAAAAAAATTGTCCTTATCATAATCAATTTATTGATAATACATTAAGTATTATTTTAAATAAATTAAATGATAACTATGAAAGAATTCAAATATTAACAAAAAAAACAACTCGAGAAAAGTTAAGAGAATATTTTACAATCATCTCTAACAAGCGCGGTTCTAAACGTTTTAGAATTCCCTTATCATATAGTGATTTAGCTAATTATTTATCAGTTGATAGAAGTGCTATGATGCGTGAAATAAAATATCTAAAAGAAGATAATTTAATTGAAGTAGAAAATCGTATTATTACTATTAAATACTAAAAAACGAGCAATCGCTCGTTTTATTTTATACCAGTATTAGGAGGAACTATTTCATCATCCTTAATTGTTGGTTTTTCCTCTTCTTTCATGTCTAAACTAAATTCTAAATAAGCACTAAAGTTATAATTCATATAAGCATTTGTTGTATATAAACCATTAATTTTAAGATAAGTATCTGTTAATTCTTTTGTTTCCATGGTTTTTAAATTAGTAAATGCTTCTTTAAAATAATTATTTCCTTTATTTCTATCACGCATATAACTACCTATTGCATAATCTTGCATATTTTGATCATTAACTTGTTCATCTTTAAATGACATAGCAAATAATTTGTTATACCAATAGTTGTATCCTAATTCTGCAATTTCAGTATTTGTTTCTGTTACATATAAACAATTGCCATTAAAGATAGCACTTATTATTTTAGCATCAAAATTTTCTAAAGATTCAACATCTGTTTCATAATAAGCATTATAAAATTCTAAATAATATAAGTTTAAATCTTCAATTCCTTTATATCCTTTTTCTTTTAATTTAGCATCTAAAGCTTCATCAGTTACCATATCACTTTTTATCTTAGATGTACTACTAACACCATATAATTCTTGAATAGCTTTGTTAGCTGTTCTAAAAGGTGCAAAAGGAGTATAAATAGGTTTATTATTAAAACCATATGTTCCTTCTACTACCTCTAAATTATATTCTTTTAAATCTTCAGTAGCAAGTATAAAAGATTTATCTACATAGTTATATTCATGTTTAGAATTATTAACTACTTTAATTTTTACTTTAATACTATCACCAGGTAAATAACCGTGTGCTTCCGATAACGCATCAAAAATTCCTGAAACAATTCTAATATCCCCTTCATAATCTTCTGGAATAGTATAAATTGCTTCTACATAATCAATCATTCTACCAGCATTATGAATTTTAATGTCTTCAGTAATACCTTCTGATAAAGTATTTTTAGATGGTTGATCTACAGCATATTTAGAATTTGATAATGCTTGAACACTATTAATATTTGTAAATAAAATTAAACCAATTAAAAATAAATATATCTTCTTCATTTCTTTCTCCTTATCCTATTGCAGCTATAACTACATATTTTCCTTTATATTGTTGTGAACACGTTTGTAATACTAACAACTTGGAATCTTTATTAAAAGTAAAATCAGTTTTATATAAAGATTTATCTTGATATTCTTTTAAATGTTCTAACCATGTTTTATCATCAAAAGATAATCTTGTATAAAAATAATCATTATCCAAAAGCATAACTGAAAATATTTTATAATTATCAGTACCATTTTTAGTAGTTAAAGTAATATCAGGATTTTCATAAAAAAACTCTTTATCTAAATATTGTTGTAATTTAGAAAAAGGAATATCTATTCTACTACTACTATGACCATAAACAATTATTTTTTTAGTATCATCCAAATTAATTCTATAATCAACAAATAGACTACCTCCAGAAAAATAATTACCTAATAAATCATGTTCTAAATAATATTCATTATCATTTCCTTGAACAATTAGTTCATTTTCTAATAAATTATTAATAGAAACTATACCTACTATATCATTATTATTATATTTATCTTGATACACCTTAACAGGATTTATATTGTCCATGACTCTTGCTTTTGAATCTTCTATCACCTCCCTTTCAATTGTTCTTTCTCTAAAAGACATGCCTAATACTAAAAAACATAAAGCAAAAACTATTAATGTTATTTTTTTCATATTTAGATCACATATTTAGAATATCACTTGAAAAAGGTGAATTTTGTCAGATAAAGTAATCTAAATTAAGTTGATATATTTATGTACTATAATTAGTATGATATACTATCATTAGAAAAGATGGTGTTATATGAAATATAAAAAAGAAATAATAATTTTTATTATTACAATTATATTTATTTTATTTCTAAAACAAATTAACGTTTTACAAATAGAAAATAATTTAGGAAAACCATTTATGTTGTTAGTATTAATAGCAGTTTCTAGTATATTTGCTATTATTATCCAAAATAATATTGATAAAAATCATGCAAATAAAAATATCAATTACCATAACATTGATATTTTAAAATACATATGTGCAATTCTAATTATTATTTTACATCTTCGTCCTTTTCAAAATTATTCAAATAATTTAGATTTAGTTTTTAATAATATTATTACTAGGACATGTGTTCCTATTTTCTTTCTTATAACAGGTTATTTTGTTGGACAAAAAGAAAAAAATAATTCTTCCTATATTAAAGAATATATAAAAAAAATGATTCCTCTATATCTTATTTGGAACATTATCTATATTCCAATTATCATAGGTTATGTTTTAACTAATATGTCTACTATAATCACTTATATAAATAACATTAATGTTTCATTATATATTGTTATTCCACTACTAGTTGTTTTATCGCCACTTATTTTATTAATTATTTTGCTTTATACTGGTTTTTACTATCATTTGTGGTATTTTCCAGCTGTTATGCTTTCTTTATTTGTTTTAGATAAATGGAAGAAAAAATTTAACATTAAATATCTTTTAATTATTTCTTTCATACTTTTACTATTTGGAGCAACTGAAACATATTATGGTGTTATCCCTCTTAGTTTAAAACAATTATTAGATTTTTATTATAAATTATTTTTTACAACAAGAAATTTTCTTTTCTTTGGATTATTCTATATAACTCTAGGTTATTTTTTAGGTACTAAAAAAGAAGTATATACTAAATATTGTTTTGAAAAATTAGTATTTTGGATATTTGCATTAATCTTTGAAGCAATTATTCTTCACGACACTGATAGACTAAATAGTAATATATTATTATCTTGTGTCTTCGTAAGTTATTATCTTTTTATATGCACTATTTATTTAACTAATAATTTTAAAATTAATTTTAATTTTAGAGGACTATCTAAATATTATTATTTAGTTCATCCTATGATTATTTTTATTTGTACTTTGTTTACCCCATTTAATAATTTAAATCCTTATATACAGATTATAATTATTATCTTAATAACCCATTTTATATCTTCATTGATATTAAAAATAAAAAATAAGTGTTTGTAAACACTTATTTTTCTTCGTCTTTTAACCCTTCTTTAATACCTTTAGCAATTGAACCAGCGATCTTTCCTGCTGAATCAGCAATCGTTGGTGTCATTTTATCAATTCCTTCTTGAGCAACTGGCATTACTTGTTGCATTGTATAAGCCATCATTTCACGACGTTTAACTATTGATAAATATAAAACGCCACAGAACATTGAAGAAGCTATAATAATAAAACCGCCAAACATCAAGTAACTTGTTTTAGCAAAACTGCT
This sequence comes from uncultured Bacilli bacterium, assembly GCA_944358325.1. Taxonomy (GTDB): domain Bacteria; phylum Bacillota_I; class Bacilli_A; order RF39; family UBA660; genus CALVXF01. Next base: position 772 of record CALVQV010000037.1, on the reverse strand, counting down.
ACTAGAATTTTTTAATGAACAATATTCTTTAGTTATACTATTGTTTTTATATTCATCAAAACTGCAATAACTAAAACTTGGATCCAAAACATCAGTAATTATTTTTAAATTGTATTCATCCCCATCACTATAATTAGCGAATGCATTATATTTTAATCCACTTGCTTCTAATGCTGCCTTTTGTTCTTTTAATTTACTTTCAACTGTAGATAAATTAGAATTTGCAGAACCACCTATTCCTTTATAGATTAAAAAACCACCTATAGAAACTAACACAAGCCATACAACGATAATAACAATTCTAAGTTTACTCTTTGTTTTTTGATATCTTTCTTCATTTAAATATTCATGCTTTGACATACTAACAACTCCTCTAATTAATTATATCACATTTAACCAAACAATTAATATTTATTTTATTTATAAGCACCAGAATTATCTTTAAAATTGTATAAATTAAGTTATAAAATTATATATATACTATTTAAATCACCTAAAGTATTGTAGAAACTTTCCTTATAATAACAAAAAAACTAACATTTCTGTTAGCAATTTATTACTCTCGAAATTATAAAAGTTCGAGTAACAATCACTCTGGTGCCATTGGGAAAGTTATCTACAACTTGTTGACAATTTAATGTAAGAATCAATCACTATTCAAATTATAACATACATTTTTGAAATTTTATCAAAAATAGGTGAATTTCAAAAGTAAATTGTAAATCCACCAATAAAAGAGAAAGTGCAGATTTTAATTGATAAAATTTGCATT
>CALVQV010000036.1 GCA_944358325.1 uncultured Bacilli bacterium | reverse complement strand
TGGGCCTGACAGGACTTGAACCTGTGACCCCACGCTTATCAAGCGTGTGCTCTAACCAACTGAGCTACAGGCCCATTATTTCTAACGGACTATTTAAGTATACACAATTTTTTCACATTTGACAATAGTTTTTTTAAAATTTTTAAAAAAATAAATGGTGTCCCCTTAGGGATTCGAACCCTAGACCCACAGATTAAGAGTCTGTTGCTCTACCAGCTGAGCTAAGGAGACATAAAACGTGACAAATCAATTATATCACATTTTTTTAATTTGCAAAGACTAAAATGAAAAAAATAGTATAAAAATACTATTTTAGCTTATTTTTTACTCCTTTTGTTCCATTATAATTACTTAAAATGTTACTTTCAAAAGAAATGACTTTTCTATTTTTTTGTTTATAATTTTTAATTCCCAAACTAATCATATCGTCTAAAAGTTCATTATATTTTTTACCTGTTGGTTCCCATAAATAGAACGATAATGATCCAGGAATAGTATTAGGTTCGTTAACATAAATATCGCCAGTTTCATCATTAATCAAAAAGTCAATACGACAAACTCCTGATAAATTAAGAGATTTGAAAACCAATTTAGCTAACTCTTCTACTTCTAAACGTTTTTCTTTAGATATTTTGGCAGGAATAATTCTGCTAGCACTTACCATGCCCTTGCTTTTTCCACTTTTACCATTACCCAAATATTTATCACTATAAGTAAGTAAATCTTCTGAACTAACAACTTGCTCAATAACACTATTTTCTTGATATTCATAATTGCCAAACACACTGCAATTAACTTCAATCATATTATCAACGGCTTTTTCAACAATCAATTTATTGTCATATTGCATAGCTTCTTTAATAGCTTTATCTAAATCTAATTCATTTTTTACTTTTGCTATCCCAATACTACTTCCTAAACTAGCAGGTTTTACAACTACGGGATATCCCATTTTCTTAATGTCTTTAAATATTTGATCTTTGTGAGCAAGATAATCAATATCATAAAACCAAGTGTAATTTACTACAGGAATTCCCATAGATTCAAAAACTTGTTTCATTACAACTTTATCTTGTCCTAATGCTGCCCCTAATACTTCACATCCTACCATTGGAATACCAATTGTTTCTAAATATCCTGCTAATGTTCCATCTTCAACGTTACTACCATGAACTATTGGAAATGCTATATCAATTTCATTTACAATACGTTTAAATAAGCCTTTTACATTTTGTAAAACAAAATGTCCATTTTTGTTATATAAAACAACTTCTTTAGCATATTTTTTAATTAAATCTTGATCTTTATATACATCTATTTCAGTAAGCATGTTACTTGTATACCATTTACGATCTTTGCTTATATAAATAGGTATAACTTCATATTTATCTTTATTAATATTATTTATTGCTTGAATTGCAGAAATTATACTAACTTCATGTTCGACACTAGGCCCTCCAAATATAACTCCAACTTTTATTTGCATGTTCTCACTCCTCTATTCATTAAATATATCTGGCAAATCATTTTCAAGTAAAACAAATACTTTATCCTCTGAAAACTTATTAATGATACTAAAAGCTTCTTTCACATCATTAATAACTTTTATTTTATTTTTATCAAATTTCTTTTCTAATAAACCATCATAAATTGGTTTAGTTTGCATTTCCCCTACTAATATAACATAATCAGCAACTTCACTTATTTGAATTCCAAACTTAAAATTAAGATTGTATTGTTCTTTACCAAGTTCAATCATTCCTGGTGTTACTACAACATGCATACCATTCATCAATTTAAGCACATCTAAAGCCATTTTAGCACCTACGGGGTTAGAATTATAAGCATCATCAATTATTGTTATATTATTCTTATATTCTCTCAATTGAAGGCGATGTTCAATTGGTTCAATACGATTGACAGCTGTTTGTAAACGTTCAACTTTAATTCCTAAAGAATAGCCTAAAAGAATTGCGGCCAAAATATTATAAACATTATGTTCACCTAACAAACATGTTTCAAAATGATAAACATTTTTATCACCTTTAAAAATGCAATCAAAATTTGTACCTTCTCCTGTTATTTTAATATTTTTAGCATACAAATCGGCATCATGATTTTTTGTAGAATACCATAAAATTTTACAATTATTTTTTAATTCGTATTTTTTTTGAAATGGATCATCTAAATTAAGTATTCCAATTCCATCTTCAGGTAATGACTCAATAAGTTCAAATTTACCTTTCATGATATTTTCTTGACTACCAAAGCTTTCTAAATGGGCAGTACCAATTGTTGTTATTATCCCATATTTAGGATGCATTAAATCACATAGTTCTTTTATTTCACCTTGTTTAAAAGCGCCCATTTCTGCAATAAAATAATCATTAAACTTGTCAAGATAATTATTAACACTATTTATAAGCCCATAAGTAGTATTAAAGTTTTTAGGTGTCTTAAAAACATTATATTTTATATTAAGTACATCGTATAATATGTTTTTACTACTTGTTTTTCCATAACTACCAGTTATACCAATAACATTCATGTTATTCAAATTATTTAATTTTGTAACTGCTTGTTTACGATAATGTAAAAAGACCATTTTTTCAATTGGTTTATTAATAAAATTAGCTACTACTACAATAATATAAGTTAAAAAATTTAACACTATAATTAATTGTAAGAATAACCATATGTTTCTTTGGAAGAAATATATATATAATAATGGTAAACAATAAATTAGCATAATTGTTAATAATAAACGTTTAATGCGCATAGTAACAGCCAATTTTATTTTTGTTTGTTCTTTTTGATTTCTTTTACGATATAAATAACATAGGAAAATTAATATTAAATCTAAGACAATAATCTTAATTTTAGAATCTATTGGTAAAAAAACTATTAGTAAAGGTATTTCTAACCATAAAATAGCCTTATGAAAATTGTTTTTTAGCCATTTTAAATATCTATTTCCTGTGTTATACCAATTTTGTTGTAACATTTGTAAAGCTTTTTTATACTTATAAAAGGCATAAATAAAGCATAGAACAAAAGCCAATATAAAATAAATATCCATAAATTACTCCTTACTATTGAAAAAACTTTTTAACACACTAATCGTTTGTCCTAATCTTTCTAAATAAGCATAGTGCGTACATCCATCATATGTCACAACTCCTGCATTTAATATAAGACTTTCTAATTCGTGGGCACGAACATAAGGTACAGCTTCATCATTGGTACCCCAAATTATTAACGTTGGACAATTAATTTTCTTAATATTTTCAGTAATATCGGTATTAACATGCATCGTTAATATTTCTCTCATAATTGGTGAAGCATTACGATAATCTGTACTACCAATATGTTTTTTAGCAAAATTTTCAAATTTATTTAAAAATTTTATTTTTTTAAGATTTTTTAAAACTTTTGTTTTTAAAGATAATTTTGTTATTTCTTTTTTGAAAGGACTAGCTAAAACAACCAATTTAAGAACATCATATTTACTAGCATATAAAAGTGCTAATTTTCCACCAAAAGAATGTCCTACTAAAATTGGCTTTTTTATATTATATCTTTTGAAAAACGTATGTAGAAATTCTACATAATCTTCAAGTGACCAAGCATAATTAGGTTCATCACTTTCACCAAAACCTGGCAAATCAATTATAACTAAATTATAATCATTTTTAAAAGAATTGGCTAAAGGTTCCATCATTGCAATATTTTGTCCCCAACCATGCAAAAAAACTACACTTTGTCCATTTTTATTGCCATATATTTTGTAACTAACATTTATATCATTAACAATATCTGTCATTATATCACCTATTTAAAATTTTATTTATTAATATTTTTATTCAATTTACTAAAAAGTTTATCTCTCATAAATAATGTCATTAATATTCCACCAATAAGAAAAATTAAAAATTGACTAGAAAAAGGTTCAATGTAAAATGTAGAAAGATAAGCTAAAAAACTACTAAATGCAAACCATATAGCAATAAAATTAAGTATTTGTGTTTCAGCAATAAACAATAATATCATAATAATAATCCACAACATTCCCATATTACCACCCTATAAAAAGTATACTATATCATTGATTAAATTTCAATAAAATATACAAAGTTAATTAAAAACAAAAACACTGTCTATAATCTTAGACAGTATTTTAAATATACTATAAACTATTTCCTTTTCCTTGTTCAAGATCATTTGATTTAGTCATTTCATCACCAGTCAAATTAGCTAAATAAGGATTATTCATCATAGCCATAACATCAGGTGGTAACACTTCATAGTTTTCTTTTAAAACTGGCAAATTGATAATTTCTTCACTCTTTGAAGCTTGTTCTTCATTTGTATTTTCAGAAGTAAAATTATTCACTTCTTGTGTTGATTCGTGTAATGAATTTTCTGTTGAATTGTTTTGTTTATTATCTTGTTGCATTTCTTGTTCCATTTTAACTTTTTTATCTCCATGTCGTTCTAATAATTGATTATACAAACTTTCTTTTACTTCTTCTGATGTACCATTAACAGGAACGTCATATCCCATTTGTTTCATCCAATAGCGTAATGACCATCCGTTATTCTTTCTATTATTTTCGATCATAGCTAATTGTTCAGCAACATATGCTTTATCATCATCATTAACAACACTATTATCCAATTTAACATCATTGTTTTCTGGTGTTTCTACTTTTTCGATTTCTTTATTCATAGAAACATCTTTAGTTAAACTGTCTAGATTAGCATATATTTCTTCTAATGGAATATCATCATTTGTTGTTTCGCTTTTTTCTGGTTCAATTGATGAAACATCTTGTGCTTTTTCTTCTTTTGAAATATTGTTTATTAAATCATTTGCTTCAGAATATAATTCTTCTAATGAAATATCATCAGTTGTTGTTTCAACTTTTTTTGGTTCATTTGATGAAACATCTTGCGCCTTTTCTTCTTTTGAAATATTGTTTATTAAATCATTTGCATCAGAATATAATTCTTCTAATGGAATATCATCATTTGTTGTTTCTACTTTTTCTGGTTCATTTGATGAAACATCTTGTGCCTTTTCTTCTTCTTTTAACGACATTCCTATATTAGACTTTAACTCATTTAATGATATGTCATCAGTTACATCTGTTTCAAGTGAAGTCTCATTATCAGTAACTGAATTTGATTCGTTAATTTTATCAATACGTTTTTGAGCTTTATCTGCCATTGAATATGCAAAATCCATAATTTTTTCATTTTGTTTAATTAAAAATCTGTTCCATGCATTTTTAATAGCCGCACAAGATTTTTTTGTTGTTGCCCACATTTTACTAAATTGATTAGTCACAACATTAAATGTGTTTGAAGGCAAATCAGCTACTTTTAGAATAGTGTATGCACGTTGTTGTTTTTTTTCTAATCTTTTATATTCATCTTGAATTTCTTGTAATTCATCTAACTTATCATTTAAAGCATCAACATCTGCTTTTGTTGCTATATTATTTCGTTGTTCTTGAACTTCAGCATATACATTATCGAAATCTTTTTGTTGTTTTTCCATTTCTAATGCTGTTTCTGCGATAATTTTATTATAATGTGCTCTTAAACCTGATAAATGTTCCTTAGCTAAATTAATTTTTTTTGATTCAGCTTCAGCAAATATTTCTTCTTTTAATGCCGCAATATCTAAATTAGTTATATCGTGCATATTCTCACTCCTCGTTTTCTTTAATAACTTCTCTCATTATATCTTTAATTTTTGACCATTCTTCATCAGTTTCAACTGCTTTTAAAGTATGTTTTCCATCTTCAGTTTTTAATACAACTGATGTATGAACAACTACTAAATCATTACCGGCCTCTTCATTAAAAGTATAAACTAAATATTCTTTATTTGTTTCTTCAAGTCTAAAATATAATAAAACTTCAGCTTGTTTTTCATTACCATTTTCGTCTATAACTGTTATATAATCCTTTTTTTCTTCCATATTTTTTTCCCTCCAAATTTATTCTACAATGATTATAACACATAATTAAATAAAAAAAAAGAATTTTTTATTCTTTTTATATATTACATTCAGTACATTCATTAAGGGCTTTATATACATCTTTCATATATTTAGTTAATGTATTTTTTAATTCTTTTACTTCATCTTCTGTCCAATAATCACTAGGTTCTTTAAATCCATGTGTATCTTTAGAAGTTTCATAATCATTACCTATTATTTTTCCTTCTATATGAAATGAAACATTAGGAACATAAATTTTTTCATTACCTTCTTCATCATATTGTAAATGTCCTTTTAATATTTTTGTTAATTTTTGATAATTTTCCGTATTATTAGTTCTATCTTCTAAAACATTATAGTAATAAATTTTTTCAATTCCAACTTCTTTAGCTACTTCATTTAAATATTTAACATAGGCATGACACCAAGGGCATTCAGGAAACCCTAAATAAACTACACCTGTTCCTCTTTCCATTATATTAATAATTTCATCGATATTTCTATATACGAATACATTATCTTCTTCTATGCCTTCATACTCTTGTGCGAATCTTTCACCATCGCTTAATTTTTTTCCCTTATTACCACCTATAAAAAATAAAGCTCCTAATAATACTAAAATAATAACACTAACTATCAATAAATATTTTTTATTCATACAGCTTCCTCCTATATTTTCATTTTAAAACATTTTATTTTTTTAAACAATAAAATGCAAGTTGAATTAACTCAACTTAAAGTTGAAAATATATTTTATTAATTAATATAGTTGATTTGTTGGCTTGTAATTAAATCGTATACAGTTAATTTATCTATGTATTTATTTTCATCATCCATTTTAATGGCTGTAATTTGATTATTATCATATGTTTTATAATAATAAATACCTTTACTTGTATTTATACAACAAGAATAAGTAGTAATATCATATTTACCTTCATTAGTAATAGTCGATCCTTTAACCATGCTAACAGAATCTAAAATATGAAAAAATTGCGTAACATTACTTTCTTCGTTATTTTCACTAACTGAGTTCAATTTATTAAAAGCCACTCTCACAAAACGTGAAGCTGGTGAATTATCACCTGGTAATCCTATTGCTCCCATACCTTGCCCATAAGTTCTTAAATCAAGACTATCAGAAAAATTATTTTGGGCGTTATTAGGCATCAAATGCATATAGTTATTCAAATTTAATTGATGATAATAGAAAGGTGGATTATTTGTTAATACGCCAATAGGATTATCATAGATTTTTAATCCATCTATCATTTGTTCTATAACGATACATTCTTCACTATCACTTATCATCCAATGTAGAGGTGCTAAAGGAAAGTTTTCTTTAAAAGAAATATTAATAAGATTAAGATTTTTTATAAGTTCTTTTACCTCAGCAATACTTTGATAGTTACCAAGCAACCATGGAATAAGTTCAAAAGGTGTTAAATTAATTTTGTCTTTTTTAACTTCACCATAATAAGCATTGCCTGGAAAATATAAGCCTGCTATAGATAAACCTTTTTCATTACACCCTTCCGCATATAAAGGATAATTATCTATAACTGTAGCCATGCCAATCATTGCATATTTTGTTTTAAATGCTTTCTCTTTTCTTAGATTAAATTCATAATTTCTAGGTGTTATAACAACTTTTTCACCAAAAGAATATTCCAAATCTAAATTACGTCCAAAATACATATCTTTATTTTTATAATTAATACATGTACACATAAAATTTCTCCTTTAATTAATATAAATCGCATTCTAACTCATGATCATCAATAATGCCAATTGCTTGTAAATAAGAATATATGATTGTAGAACCTACAAATGTCATTCCTCTTCTTTTTAAATCATTGGAAACTAAATCAGATAATTCTGAGGTCGCTTTAAATTTATCATCTTTATTCTTAATAACTTTACCATCAGTAAAAGACCAAATATAATTGGAAAAACTACCGAATTCTTCTCTTATTTTTATAAATACTCTAGCATTATTAATACTGGCTTTGATTTTTAATTTATTACGAATAATTTTGGTGTTGTTGCGTAATTCTTCTATTTTGTTATCATCATAATTACTAATTTTATTATAGTCAAAATTATCAAAAGCTAATCTAAAATTTTCTCTTTTATTTAAAATACACTCCCATGAAAGTCCTGCTTGAAAAGATTCTAAAAGTAAAAATTCAAATAAATAATCATCATTATAATGTGGTTTACCCCATTCTAAATCATGATATCTAATATACAAAGGATTACTCATATTTACCCATTTACATCTTTTCATACAATCATCTCACTATTTATAGTATAGCATAACTAAATATGAAAAAAATAGTATATTTACAATACTATTTTTCGTCTCTCATGATTAAATATAACTCTTCTATAAATTTACTCCTAAGTTTTGGATTACGATTAACTAACAAATAAACATTATTTTTAGTTCTAGTTAAAGCAACATAAAATAATCTTCTTTCTTCTGGAAAATCTATACTTTCAATAGGCACATCCGTTTTTAAAATATTTAAAATCCAAAAATCATTTTGATGCTCTAAAGGAAAATTGTTTGATAATCCTATTAAAATAACTTCATCAGCTGTTAAACCTTTTGATTTATGGATAGTCATCAAGTCAATATCAATATCTTCATAGCCAACAATCTGCATTTTTGTCCCGACTGAATCTAATAGTTGAGGATCATTATAACATTTATTTATTATATTGTTTGTCCTACCCAAAACCAAAATATTGTGTTCTGGTTTTTCAAAGTGAATTTTCAATATTAATTTTTTCAATACTTCGTATTCGTCATTATCTTCAAAAGGAATAAATTTAATAGGTTTTTCAATATTTATATTAGAAACTAATTCTTTTTTTATTTGACTAGTATTTTGCATTATAAATTTACCACAATAATCAATTAACTGTTGACTATTACGATACGTACTAGTTATTTTTAAAAGCTTAGAATTAGGAAAATATTTTTGAAAATTATATATATATTCAATTTTAGATCCTGCAAAAGCAAATATTGATTGCCAATCATCACCAACTGCCACTATTTTAGCTCCGCACATATCACAAATATGTTTAGTAAAAACATATCTTTCACTAGAAATATCTTGATATTCATCAATGATTAAATATTTGACATCATCATTTTCTAACGTGTTTAAAGACTCAATATATTTATTAGCATAGTAAATCATATCGTTAAAATCAAACCCATATTCTTCTCTACCAAATAAATAATTTTGATAATATAAATAAAAGTCATTGATATAATCAAACTGTTTTGATAACCTTTCTTGAATAAGAGTATCTTTCTTATTTATAAAATCAATGATTTTTTCTTTATATAACTCTCTGTTTTCCAACGATTTTATTTGTGAAATAACATCGTATAATAAATTTTTAAATTTAAACAATTCAGCACATGGTCTTTGATTTAAAATAGCATTATATATTTCAGCAGGAGATTTTGGTTTAAATATAAAACCCATGTCGATAAGTTGTTTTTTCAAATTAAATAAAAGTTGTTCATTATAATTATAATCAAGTTTTATAAATTTTGTATGGTGTTTTTTATGATAATCTTCTTTAATCTTTCTAACTTTTTCATATCTATGCATTTCATCTTGTTCATAATTAGATAAACCAAAATATTCTAAATAAATATCTTCTCCACCCAAATTTAAAGTAAAATCAGGTTTATAAGTTTTGTTATAAGAAACCATATTAGGAAAAATTTTTTCATATTCATAATCTATTCCATTACAAAATAGAAAATTAGCAATTAATGCTTCACCTTTTGATTTAACAAGCTCTCCTTTGATAGTATAAATGTGTTCTTTGTTAAGACTTGATTCAATCATAGAATCGAGCATGCTATCTAAATCACCAACTTCAGATATCTTATGTTTTTTGTAAGCATCAAAATAATCATCAAAGCTAACATATTTATTATAATTTTCTAAAAAGAAACTACCAAAAAGCCATTTATTATCTTCATCAGCATTAAATAATTGAATTATTTCTTTAACTTTATTCTTATCATTAAAAATTTTATTTTCAAAATATTCTAAAAATATTTTATTTTTAATATTTTCATCTACAACATAACATTTATGATTACTAAAAATAGACCTTGTATATTTAAAACCTAAAGAGTGAAATGTAGTAACATTAGCATTTATACCAAAATCGATATTGATTCTTTTCTCTAATTCTTCTGTTGCTTTTTTAGTATAACTCATAACAACTATTTGTGAAGGTTCGATATGTTTTACATCAACTAAATATTTGACTTTTGAAGCCATTGTTGTTGTTTTCCCTGTTCCAGCTCCAGCAATAATTAACGCACTATCTTCATCAGACAAAATGGCTTTAACTTGTTCTTTATCTAACTTAATATTATTATCTATATCTTTATACATATTATTAAAATAATCTTGATATAAAATATATTTTTGTTCTAAAACTCGTTCATTATATTTGTCTAAATCAAAGTTAATAGGTATAATCATTTTATCTTTTTCTAAAACTTTTAAATATAAATTTTTTGAAATATATTCTTGATTATTTAATTTATTCAAAAACTCACTTCTCACTACTATCACCTATTTTAAGTATACCATATTTATAACCAAAAGAAAAAAGAATATTTCTATTCTTCAGACTGTTGACAAAGTCAATGGTCTTTTATTTTTTCTAAAAATGATGTATAATGAATATGCGAGATAAAATCTTTA
>CALVQV010000035.1 GCA_944358325.1 uncultured Bacilli bacterium | reverse complement strand
AATGCAAATTTTATCAATTAAAATCTGCACTTTCTCTTTTATTGGTGGATTTACAATTTACTTTTGAAATTCACCTAATTGCAATTTTATTAAAAATATGACATAATGTTTCTAAGGTAGAGTGATATTAATGGATAACGGAATATTAAATATATTAATAACAATAGGTTTATTGATTGTTTCCACAGTATTTTCGATAATGCTTAAAAGACAACAAAAAACTCCTACACAAGTTTTAGCCAACGATAGACAAAATATCTTAAAACCAGTTCAATATTTTAGAGAAATACCCTTTGATAACTTAGAAGATGCTTATTGGGCAGGTCTTCATTTTGGATTAATCCCAAATAAAAGTACTTTAATAGGTTGTTATTTACTTAAATGGGTTTATGAAGATAAAGTTAAATTTATCAAAGTCACTGATGAATATGGTAATAAAAAAACAAATGTTGATTTTTCTAAAATTTTTAAAACTGAAACACGTTTCGAAACAAAAATGTATGGACTTTTAAAAGCATCAGCTAACCATGATAAAATATTATCAACTGATGAACTATTCAGACTTTTAAAACAAAATAACAAAACTATCTTTAAATTATTTGATGAATTAGATGCTTGTGCTAAACAATCACTAATTGATCAAAAACTAATAGATTATAAATTAGATAAATATAATACTTTAACATTAACTTATAGTGATAAAATGATTGAAAAAACTTCTTATTTAAGAGGATTAAAAAACTTTTTAAATGACTTTTCAAACTTTCCAGATAAAAACATAAAAGAAGTTCATTTATGGCAACAATATATGCTATATGCTCAATTATTTGATATTGCTGATAAAGTAGAAAATGAATTTAAAGATTTATATCCTGATTTTGTAAAAACAGAGGAAACAGAAATAGTTTTAGAAGTTGTATCTACAGTAATATTATCAATATTAACATAATAAAAAACTACACAATCGTGTAGTTTTTAGTTTACTATTTAACAAATGGTAAGATTGCCATAAAACGAGCCTTTTTAACTTCGTTAGCAATATGTCTTTGATGTTTAGCACAAGCTCCTGTAATTCTTCTTGGTAAAATTTTACCTTTATCTGCACTTACATATTTTTTGATAATTTCAGGATCACTGTATTTAACATCTTTTCCAGCACACATTTGGCAAACTTTTTTCTTTTTTCTATAAAATTCAGCCATTATATATTCCTCCTATTAATCTAAGAAGTTATCATCAATGGAAACACTATCACCAAAATCAGCAAATGGATCATCATTAACACTTACATTATTTGTATTATCTTGATAATCATATGGTGTAGGACCATTATTTGTACTAGCCATTCTTGCTTGACTTTGACCTCTAGATTCTAAAAATTGAACTGAGTCAGCAACAACTTCAAAAGTATATCTTTTTTGTCCATCTTGACCATCATAACTTCCCGTTTGTATTCTTCCTTCAATAGATACTAAACTTCCTTTATCAAGAAAGTTACATACATTTTCTGCTTGTTTTCTCCAAACAACAATGTTAATAAAATCTGCTTCTCTTTGACCATTATTATTACTAAAAGTTCTATTAACAGCTAAAGAAAAACGTGTAACAGGTAAATTTGAATTAGTATAACGTAATTCTGGTTTAGCAGTTAATCTTCCAACCAAACAAACTCTATTCATCTTTTTACCTCTTTTCTTACTTTTCTAATTTTGTAATTAAATGACGAATAACATCGTTGCTAATGAAAGCTAAACGATCAAATTCTTTAATTGCTTTATCATCATTAGCTTCAACTTCAAATACATAGTAGAATCCACTTTTGAATTTTTTGATTTCATAAGCTAATTCTCTTTGTCCCATGTCTTTAGTTTCAACTAATTTAGAACCATTATTAGTAATGATTTCACCGAAAGTTTTAACAACATTCTTAACTTCTTCATCACTTAATGTTGGTTTAACGATAAACATGATTTCATAATTTCTCATATTTGCACCTCCCTATGGTCTTTTGGCTTCACTTGAAGCAAGGAGTAAATTAATACTCGCTATAGATTATAACAAAGATAAATCTTAAAGTAAAGTCCTAATTATTATTTTCCTTATTTCGATAATAAACTGGAATATAAGCAATAAAAGCAACAATTATGCCAGCTATTTCTAAAAAAGGAATTGGTGTTATTCCTCTAAAAAAAGGATATAACTCTAAAAAAGTTTCAGGAAAACTCTTTGTCATTATATAATTTGTATTCATAATAACATTAAATATTAACATCACAATAAAAATAGTATTAACAAAAACAAAAACTTTTTTTACATCACTTATATTAATAGATAAATTATCCATATAATAAACAAATAAATTAGCACACAAGAAAAAATGATGACTTATAATAAATTGAATAAATACAAAACTATCAACACTATTTAAATCACTCCAAATAATAGCTGGAAGTGGACCTATAAAGGCCATAAAATAAGCTAATTTACGTAATTTAATATTATTACAAACCAAAGCATACATAAATAAATAACCCGATATAAAACATAAATGAAGAGGAAGATGTACTTTCCAATTATAAACACCATAATAAACATATGCTCCATAATAAATAGTCATATTAAGAAACATAATTAAAGCAATCACATATCTTATCTTCTTCTTCATTTTGATATTTCTAATATCATTACGAAACTTATAAATTACATAAACAATAATCGAAGTTAATATAATTAAAAGAAAATGTATCCATGAAAACATGTAAAAAGGAATACCAACATGATTATCAACAAAAAATTCCCGCATTATACATTAAACCTAAAATGACAAATATCGCCATCTTGCATAACATATTCTTTACCTTCTAAACGCATCTTACCAGCTTCACGTACCCCTTTTTCACTACCATATTTAACTAAATCTTCATAACTCATAACTTCAGCACGAATAAATCCTCGCTCAAAATCACTATGAATAATTCCAGCACATGCTGGAGCTTTCATACCTTTTTTAAAAGTCCAAGCACGACATTCATCACTACCAGCAGTAAAATAAGTAGCTAAACCTAATAAATCATACGTAGCATTAATTAAACGATCTAATCCAGACTCAGAAATGCCCAAATCATTTAAAAAAGCAATCTTATCATCATCATTTAATTCAGCTAATTCACTTTCCATCTTTGCACAAACAGGAATAACTTTAGCATTTTCTCCTTTAGCATATTCTCTTACCTTATCAACATAAGAATTACCATCATTTAATAAATCCTCTTCACTAATATTAGCCATATAAATAATAGGCTTTAAAGTAAGAAAATGAAATGACTTAAGTAATTCCAATTCTTCTTCATCAAGTTCTACACGACGAGCTGGAATATTTTTTTCTAAAGCCTCTTTAATCTTTGTAAGAACTTCTATCTCTTTTAAACTATCTTTATCTTTAGTAGTAAGAGCTTTTTTACTAACACGTCCCAAACGTGATTCAATAATTTCTAAATCTGCTAAAATCAACTCTAAATTGATAATTTCAATATCTCTTATTGGATCAACAGAATTTTCCACATGAATAATATCTTTATCAGAAAAACATCTAACCACTTCTACAATCGCATCAACTTCACGAATATGACTTAAAAATTTATTTCCTAATCCTTCACCTTGACTAGCACCTTTAACTAAACCTGCTATATCTGTAAACTCATAAGCAGTAGGCACCAAAGAAGCTGGAACATACAAATTATTTAAAAACTCTAAACGCTTATCCGGAACAGTAACTACCCCAACATTTGGATCAATAGTCGCAAAAGGATAATTTGCTGCCAAAATATTTTTCTTTGTAATTGCATTAAATAAAGTACTCTTACCTACATTAGGTAAACCAACAATACCTGCTGTTAAACTCATAACATTACCTCCACCACTTAATTATACCATAATTTACAACAAAAAACAGAAGAATTTCTTCTGTAATTTATTTTAAGGTATATGGGGCGCTAGGAGTACCATTACCTCCGGTAATGGTGATATCAGAGATATACCATGTGGCGCGCACACCAAGCGAGCTCGCCGGACTGTTGTAGTTCAAGTTGCCGTAGCTGCTCACGTAACGGACGCGAGACGAATCATAGGCATTCATTAGCCAATAATAATAACTTAATGTTGGGTTTAATATTTTATTTGTATCAACAAATGTTTTAGAACTAGTTGTTACATCTATATCATTTCCACTGAACATTTCTCCGACACTTGCTAATCCTATATTTCCAGTAAACATGGTAGTTGTACTTGCATAATTAGCTCCATTCGGATAAGCTGTAATATTGAAATTGCGATTAGTACTATCAAAATAATTACTATCTAAACTATTTTTAAATTCTGTTAAAGCACCTGTATAGATTGTACTACTTGTTGAGAATATTATATCATTTCCAAATACACTTGTTGTATATAAACCATTTAGAATAACTTTTGTTCCATTTTGATCATGCTTTACTACACGTGCTAGATATGTTTCTCCATCACTTTTAGGAACACTTATATATTCTCCGACTGCGATATCTGATACGTTTGTAGCTTTACTTGTATTTCCAATATATGGGGCTGTAAGAGTACCATCACCTTCTGTGATGGTGATATCAGATATTTCCACAATGGCGCGCACACCATCCGTGCTCGACGGACTGTTGCTGCTCACGTTGCCGTAGTATTTCACGTAACGGACGTTAGACGAACTATATATATCTGCTAACCAATAATCGTCTTTTATATCTAAATAACTATCGGTTCCTCCATAGGTTGTATATTCACTTTCGGTTAATAATCTAGCTTTTACATTACTTATTTCTTCTTCTACTACACTACTTCCATCATATACTTTTCTTGTATATGTCATATTTTCTAATTTGGATTGAATATTGGTTGGTAATGATTTTACAAACACATTATTTAACCAATCTCCGACATATGATTCTTCTAGTGATGGTCCATTTGCTACACTACTTTGCCATTGAATTGATGTTGTAGGATATGATGTTATCAATGTATATCTTCCTGTTGTTTTATCTACTTTAATAATTCGCCATAAATGCCCACCATACCATAGCCAGTTATTTCCTACTGTTCCATATGCTCCAATATAGATGTATTCATTACCTTCTGTTTTATAACATTCTGTTGTTTTTTCAGTTGTACATAAATTAGCTTCTATTTGGGGTAGTAGAGGATTTCCTTCTACTATTTCAGTTGCTCCAACTTTTTCTAAACATTGTTGTTTATCTAATCCTGTTTCACTTTCTACTTCATTTGAGCCAGCTAAGATGTAGTAACATTTATTATTTTCATATACTGCTACACTGGCTTCATCTTGATCATTGAAAACAATATTAATTCTTTCGTCATCTGTTCCTTTTCCAAATTGATTGCCTTTGAAAGTATAATCATTCATATTAAAAGTATAATTACTATCTAATGTTTTTTTAGATAATAGAAATGTTTCGGCTCCATCTCTTATACTTTGCACACTTCTTTTATTTGCGCCATCTTTTGCTTCGTCAATAACGCCCATAATTAGTGGTGTTGCGATTAACGCTATTACTGCTAATATAACTATTACAGCTAGTAATTCTATTAATGTAAATCCTTTCTCTTTCATTTTTATCCTCCCTATCTTGTTTCAATTATATAATATTTTTTTCTTAATTACAAGATAACATTTTCCACACACACGTAATTTTTGCATAAAAAAAACAGAAGAATTTCTTCTGTTATAAAGTTACATAAGTACCAGTTCCCATTGGTAAACCTACAATATACCAACCAACTAAAATTAATATCCATACTAATATTAAAGTTAAAATAACTGGTAAAATCATTCTCAATGTTCCAAACACTGTAATTTTATTTTCTTCATCATAATTATACTTTTCCAAGAAAGCAATCATAACCATATAATAAGGAAAAACCGGTGTTAAAGCCTTACCAACTCCATCTGCTGCTCTAAAAATAAATTGTGTAAAATCAGGAGTAATATTACTACGCATAAATAATGGAACAACAATAGGATTTAATAAATCCCATTTTTCCACAGTTGATGGAATAAATAAACCAATAATAATTACTATAACAAATAAAGAAATAATTAATGGTATTCCTGAAAACTGCATACTACCTATAAAACTAACTAAATTAGCACTAATAACTGCTCCTAAATTAGTATATTCAACAATAGCTAATAAAATTGATGAAAAGAAAAATAAAACAAATAAATAACCAATACCATCAAAACCTTTTGATAGACCAATACTATATTCATTACTTGATTTAATATTTCCCGAAATTTTTCCATAAATTAAACCACATATCATCATTATAGCTGTAAAAATAAATACAAAACTACGATAAAAAGGTGCTTCATTACTAAGTAATTGATTAACATAACCATCCGCCTTAGCATCAAGCAAAGCTCCACTTCCAGGTAAATTTGGAATTAAAGCATAAAGAATAACTAATAACATAATAACAAATGCTATATTACTCATAAATAAACCTTTTTTAGAAACATGTAAATCTTCATCTTGTAAAGGTGTTTTCTTAGGGAATTTATTAGCTAAAAAAGTATCAACAATAATACTGCCAACAACTGATAAAATTAATGTACTACCTAGCATCAAATAAATACTTGAAGCAATATTATACACATAATTTTTATCAACATCTAAAGAGGCAGACGCTTGCGTTCCCATACCTAACAATAAATCAACGTTATTAAACATTAAACCTGTTCCATAGCCTACACAAGTTGCAATAAAAGCAGTAAGAACACCCAATCTTGAATTACGATTAGCATACTTATAAAAAATAGCTGCAACAGGTATGATTACAACAAAAGCAAAATCATTAAAAAAACTTGCTGCTGTTGCTACTAAAAAAGTTATAAATGTTACAGTTCGAGGATTTAAATACTTAGCATTACGAAAAATAGCTTTAAATAAACCACTCTTTTCCCCTATACCTATACCTATTAAAGCAATAATAGTAAGAGCAATCGGTTCAAACGTACTAACAATATCGATAATATTACCAAATAAGTAATTCATCCCATCTTTACTTAAAATATTTTTAACCATTATCATATTAGATTCTAATGTATTATTATTAATACTTGTAAGCTGACCTTCAAAACCAACTAAAGCCAAAAAGCCACTTAATAAAGCAATAATTAGAGCCATTAACATAATAGCAAAAACAGGACCTAATGCACGTTCTTTTTTTACCTTCTTACGCATATTAATCCTCCTATAAACTTTTAATTTTTTTTAGTTTCTTATTAAAATCAATACGTGATAACATAATACTACGACCACAATTTAAACATTTTATCTTAATATCTGCACCAACGCGTGTTATTTCCCATTCATTACTACCACAAGGATGTTGTTTCTTCATAACAACAACACTACCAACTTTATAATTATTTTCCATTGTGAATCACCATTTGTGGATAAGGAATAGAAATCTTTTCTTTATCAAAAACATCTTTTATTTCTTTTCTTATTTTTCTTTCTACTTCAAATTGCTTACCACTTATCGTATTAACAGTCATACGTATAGTAACACCACTAGCACCTAAAGCATTAACACCTAATAACTCAATAGGTCCAGTCAAATCAGCAATTTCTTTATTTAAACGTTCAATTAACTTATTTAAAACAGAAAAAACTTTATCTAAATTTTCTTCATATGCAACATCAACATCAATAGTAGCCATATTGTCAGCTAAACTATGATTAATTACTTCAACAATTTGACCATTAGAAATACAAAAAATTTCTCCACTAATAGCCTTTAATTTAGTTGTTTTTAAACCTAAAGAAATAACTTCACCCTTAAAATTTTCAATTGTAACAATATCACCAATACTATATTGATTATCAAAAATAATAAAAGCTCCAGCAATAAAATCTTTAATAAGATCTTGAAGCGCTAAACCTACAACTAATCCAACAACTCCCAGTGATGCTAAAATCGCACTAGTATTAACACCATATACTTCTAAAATTAATAAAATAACAATAATTGCAATAACATACTTAACAATACTACTAACTAAATTAACAATTGTTTTCTTCTTCTTTAAATCAATTTTACCAGCATACTTGTAACTGCGTTTTAAAACGCGTTTAATTAAACCATAAATTAAAATACCAACGCAAATATAAACAATAGGATTAATAATTTCTTTAATTAATACTAAATCTAAAAATTCTTTCATAAAATCACCTATTCTTTAACATCTAGCACTTCTAAAATACGATTTAAATCAGCAACATTAGTAAATGATATTTCAATTTTATGACCTTTTATCTTTACTTTTGCATCAAGTTTTTCTTTCAACATATCTTCAACATACTTAAATTCAGTGTTTACATGTTTTTCACGTTTTACCTTATTAACACGCATATAATCATCATTATCCGCAATACGTTCTAAATCACGAACAGTCAACTTTTCACTAACAACTTTATTAGCTAAACTAATAATTTTATTAACATCTTCTAATTTACTTAAAACACGAGCATGCCCCATACTAATTTCATTATTTATAATTAAAGTTTGAACCTCTTTAGGTAAACGTAATAAACCTAACATATTAGTAATATGACTTCTACTCTTACCAACTTTTTTTGATAAAAGTTCTTGTGTTAAATTTAAATGTTCAATCATAGCCTTATAAGCCTCAGCTTCTTCAATTGAACTAAGATTTTCTCTTTGTAAATTTTCTAAAAGTGCAATTTCCATCATTTGTTCATCTGTAAAGGCACGAATAATAGCAGGAATAGTCGTTTTACCAGCAAGTTTAGATGCTCTAACACGTCTTTCACCAGCAATTATCTCATAACCTTTTATACTCTTCTTAACAATGATAGGTTGAAAAACACCATGTTCTTTAATAGAATCTGCTAATTCACTTAAAGCTGCATCATCAAATTTTTTTCTAGGTTGATATGGATTTGGACGAAGATCACTTAAATTTAAATCAATAATTTCTTCTTTATCAACAGTTTCATAAATCTGTTTTTCAATTGTTTCAATATCTAAATTTTCAGAATTAAACAATGATTCTAATCCTCTACCTAAAGCTCTTTTTCTAGTTTCCATTTCTATCAATCACTTCCTTAGCTAAATTAAGATACGCTTCCGTACCACGACTCTCAGGATCATAAATAATAATTGGTTTACCATGACTTGGTGCTTCACTCAAACGAACAAGTCTTGGAATAATTGTATCATATACCTTTTCTCTAAAATAACTTTTAGCATCTTCAACTACTTCCAAACCTAAATTAGTTCTAGCATCTAACATTGTAAGTAATACACCTTCAATTTGTAAATTAGGATTCAAATTCTTTTGAGCCAATCTTATTGTATTTAACAACTGCATAATACCTTCTAAAGCAAAAAACTCACATTGTAATGGAATAATAACACTATCAGCAGCAGTTAAAGCATTTGTTGTAAGAATACCTAAAGAAGGTGGACAATCAATTAAAATATAATCAAACTTATCACGAATCATATCTAAATTCTTCTTTAATTGATGTGTTCTAACAAATTCAGGATCAGCATGAGCCCGATCAGCTAACTCTATATCAGCACCAGCTAAATTAATAGTAGCAGGCATAACATATAAATTTTTAAAAGATGATTTTAAAATAACATCTTCAACACTAGCCTCATCAACAATTAAATCATAAATACTCTTCTTAACATCAGCTTTATTAATACCTAAACCTGTAGTAGCATTACCTTGTGGATCTAAATCAAGTAATAAAACTTTCTTCTTCAAAGCCCCTAACGAAGCCGCCAAATTAATACTTGAAGTTGTCTTACCAACTCCACCTTTTTGATTAACCAAAGCAATAATTTTTCCCATCTTTTCACCAACTCTACATACATAATATTTTATCAAAAATAAAGACATAAGTCTATGTCTATATATCTATTTGCTTGCTATTATATTTTACACTATAATTGACAAAAAGTCTTTAACTTAACTAAAATTTATAAAAATAATTTTTAAACAAAAATAATTATACTAATAATTTAAAATAAAAAGGTAATATTTTAAAAAAATAATAGATAGCCAATTAATTTCTATCTATTAATAAAAATATTTTTATAATTTTATTCATCAACAACTTTGCTTAACCAATAATTAACTGTGACGCCACTTGTATCAGCCGTTGATAAGCTATTAATTGATAAGCCATAAGCACTAACAAAAGAAAGATATCCCCACGCTAAGGCTTGATCATCAGTATTTCGATATTGTAATTTGGCAAACGCTAATTGAACGTTATTTTTCGTAATTCCACTTTGTACCGAATAGCCTAATGCACCTGCACCTTTATTACTTTGAATAGAATAATATCCATCTAACGGTAGAGCATCAGAGCTCGTTCCTGGGAAAGCGCCTTTTTTTATCTCATAAGCAACCCCTTCCAAATATATATAACTAGGATTAATAACAACCTCTGGTTCCATATTGTTTGCTTTCTCATATAATTCATCTATGGCACTTTGCACATCAGTGCTACTACTACCACTATTTGTATTATCGTACGCCACTTCTTTTGCTTGGTATAATGTTACTGCATACACAACACCTGATGATAGAATAAGGCCTAACACTAAACCTATACTTATTAACTTTATCTTTTGTTTCATATAGTACCCTTTTGACCCTGTAAATTTAACTGTGTAAATTCATTTTATCATATTCTATATTTTAATTATTCTATAACAATTATATCA